>JALYTE010000190.1 GCA_030854435.1 Acidobacteriota bacterium
CAGCGCTATGTTTCCCACCAGTCCGGCCATCGGACTTTCGTAGGCGTCCGCGTTGCGGCAACGACGGTTGCCTGCTGCATTGGATCTAGCCGCCGGTCGCCAAGCCGATCGAGCGCGTGCTTGACAAGCCATGGCTCGAGCTTGATCTGCGCGTGGGGTTGGAAGCGATAGAGCTGCACCGCCATTTTTAATAGCTGGAGCGGATGGTTGGGATTGTCTGGCGAAATGATCACTCTAATGTCAACGGCGGAGACAAAATGTGCCGGATGGCGGCGTGAAAGTGTACCAGTCGGGTTAAGAGAAAAGGGCGTCGAAGCCCTTGGGTTTGTTTTTTGCCGCGCGCGTGCGGCGTCGATTTAGATTTGGGCTCCGTTGGCTCCTTCGGTGGGTGTTTTCGGGGTTGCGTTCTGTGTTTGGCCTGGTCGCCGTTGCGCTTTCTTGCTCGTCGCGAGGCGGAAGCTTTCGCCGTTCATCTCCAGAATGTGGACATGATGGGTGAGGCGGTCGAGCAGCGCACCGGTGAGCCGTTCTGATCCGAAGACTGAGGTCCATTCATCGAAAGGCGGATTGCTGGTCACCAGCGTGGCGCCGCGCTCATAGCGCTGGCTGAACACCTCAAAGAGCAGTTCCGAACCAACCGCGGTGAACGGCACATAGCCCAGTTCGTCGACGATCAGCAGCTTCACCGTATTGAGATGCTTTTGCAGCGCGCGCAGGCGGCGTTCGTCGCGCGCCTCCATGAGTTCATGCACGAGGGCGGCGGCCGTCGCGAAGGCGACGCTGCAGCCCCTCTGGCAAGCGGCGAGCCCCAAGGCCAGGGCGATGTGGGTCTTGCCGGTGCCGGACGGTCCGAGCGCGATGCAGTTCTGGCGCTTCTCGATCCAGTCGCAACGCGCCAGCTCCAGCACTAGCGGCTTGTTAAGCGAGGGCTGGGCGGCGAAGTCGAACGTGTCGAGACTCTTGATTTGCGTAAAGCGCGCCGAGCGAATGCGGCGTTCGACGTTGCGCCGCTCGCGGTCAATGCGCTCCAGTTCGCACAGGCGAAGCAAATAGCGCGGGTAATCGGCGCTGTCGCGCGCCGACTCCATCGCCACCTTCTCATACTCGCGCGTGAACGTGGGAAGCTTCAGCGCCTTGAGATGATTGCCCAGCAACACTTGCGGGGCCACGATCGTCGGTTGGGATGGTTCGTGCGACAGGGTCATGCCGAAGCTCCCGCGGTCGCCGCGATGAAGCTGGCATTGGCGATGAGCCCAAGATAGGCGCGCGGATCCGTCGCGCCGACCGTGGCGGCCGGCAGGTGAGGATAGAACGTCAGATCGAGCCGGGCTGGCCGGTTCTCCAATCTGGCCAGCAGAAGCATCTTCACCGCATCAAAGCTGATCGCCCCCAGACGGAGCGCCTCGGCGACGGCCTGTTCGACCTGATGCTGGCGGAAGTCCTCCATCAATCGCAGCACCTGGATGAACTCGCGGCGCCCGGCATTCCCCATCCGCGACTCCATCAGCCGGCGAAGTCGATGGATGCAGTCGGCGAGCCGCCAATCGTCGAGGGGCGCGGCTTGGTCGAGCGCCCTGCTCTTGTGCTCCAGCAAGGCCAGATAATGCAGGGGGTTGTAGACAAACTCGGCCTTGCCGTAGCTGCGGGCATGGGTGGCGATTGTCTCGCCGTGACAGGCGATCTCGACACGGTCGACGTATCCCTTCGCCAGGACCTCTTGATGGCCGTAGCGCGTCGGGACCGAATAGTCGTTGTTGCGGTAACGCACCAGCGACAGGGATGAGACGCAGGTGGCGACCTTGTGACAGGCCTCATAGGGCACCGGCGGCAACGGCATCAACGCCGCCGTGTCCGCCTGCATGCGCTCGGCGATTGTCGCGGCGTGGCCGCGCAGGGTCGCCTGACGACGCTTCGCGCAGGCGTCAAGAAACCGGGCGTTGAACGCGTCAAAACTGTCAGCGACCGGCAATGGCGTCATGAAGTTGCGTCGGACAAAGCCGACAAGTCCCTCCACCTTGCCCTTGTCGTTGCCCTTGCCCGGCCTGCCGAAGCGGTCGTCAAACAGGTAATGGCTCTGGAGTTCGGCGAACATTTGCGAGCGCAGGCGTCGGCCGCCCTTCACAATCTTGGCCACCGCCAGCCGGCTGTTGTCGTACAAGATCGATTGCGGCACGCCGCCGAAGAAATCGAACGCCGCCACATGGCCGTCGCAGAACGCCTCCGCCGTCTCGGCTGGATAGGCTTTGACGAAACAGGCGTCCGAGTGCGGCAGATCCATGCAAAAGTAATGGAACCGGATCTTCTCGCCCGCGATGTAGCCGTCCGCTTCGCCAAAATCCGCCTGCGCGTGGCCGGGGCGATGGCTCAACGGCACGAACATCTCGCGGGAGCGCAGTAGTGCCCGCGCCACATGCTCGCGCACGATCGTGTAACCGCCGGAAAATCCCTCTTCATCCCGCAACCGTTCGAAAATCCGATGCGCCGTGTGGCGCTGCTTCTTGTGGACGCTTCGGTCGTCCTCCAGGACCTTGTCGATCCACGATATGTACGGACCAAGCTTCTTCGACGCTGGCCGTTCGCGCCGCCTATAGCCCGGCGGAACCGAAAACTGCAGCATCTTCGTGATCGTGTTGCGGTGAACGCCAAATCGCTTCGCCGCCTCCCGGCGGCTCAGACCGTCAACCATTACAGCGCGTCGTATCCCAGCATAGAGTTCCACTGCGAACATCCTTTCGGCCTCTCCATGCCAGCCAAAGGCATCGAGTCGACCTATCAGGACCGGTACACTTTTGCGCCGCCTCCAAAAGGCAGTTCACAACCGGTTCAGCGGTACACTTTGCGCCCGCGATTTATAAATGTCCTTGAGCGTATCAAGGAAAAGGTCGTTGAGCCTCTTTTCAGCCATGTCCAAGCTCCTGCGCTTCAAGCCTATTCAACCGGGTGTGGCCAGCCAGGTTCCCCTTCGAGGCGCAAGAGGAAAAACAAATTCAGTGCCTTCCGACAC
>JALYTE010000219.1 GCA_030854435.1 Acidobacteriota bacterium
CTCAGAAGCCGGTCGCGAGGTTGACGTCGGCGCCACCCGATATAAACGGAAATACAACGAGATTGAAATGGAAGAAAGGAAAGGTATCAACTTGGATCGTGCCGTCGTGCAGGCCGACAAGAGCGGAGACAAAGCCATGTATGGCTCCGGTGTCACTCGCCGGGAAATCCTGGACGGCAAGATTGCGGTTCCTGAAGTCGGCGCGGAGCCTGCTAGAGGAACTTGCCAGATACTCGGCTCACCCCTGAAATCACCGAGCGGCACTGAAAGCCCCTTTTGGGGGACCCTAGGAGAAACGAACCATGAACGCGGCAACTGTGACAACTCTCACTCCAGTGCAACTGGATCAACTATCGATCAACACACTCCGCTTCCTGTCGGTTGACGCGGTTCAAAAGGCCAACAGTGGCCATCCTGGGCTCCCCTTGGGTGCCGCAGCTATGGCCTATACATTGTGGACAAGGTTTCTCCGGCATAATCCGATAAATCCGACCTGGTCTAACCGGGACCGGTTCGTCCTGTCGGCGGGCCATGGGTCGGCGCTGCTCTACAGTCTCTTACACGTCACCGGCTATGATGTGCCCCTGGATCAAATCAAACAATTCCGTCAATGGGGCAGCATTACGCCGGGTCATCCGGAGCGTGGTCTGACTCCTGGAGTCGAGACCACTACCGGTCCGCTCGGACAGGGATTCGGCAACGGGGTTGGCATGGCGATTTCGGAAGCGCATCTTGCCGCGCATTTCAATCGGCCGGGTTTCGAGATCGTCGATCATTTCACCTACGGATTAGTCAGCGACGGCGATCTGATGGAAGGCGTGGCTTCAGAAGCCGCTTCCCTTGCCGGGCAGTTGGAACTCGGCAAGCTGATCTACCTTTTCGACAACAACCATGTGACGCTTTCCGCCGGTACGAACATTTCATCTAACGAGGACCACGCGAAGCGCTTCGAGGCGTATGGCTGGCACACGCAATCGGTGGAGGACGGAAACGACGTCGAGGCGATCGACCTGGCTCTGCGCGCCGCGCGCGACGAAAACAGGCGACCTTCGCTGATTCTCGTTCATACCCACTTGGGTTTCGGTTCCCCGCACAAGCAGGACAAGTTTGTAGCCCACGGTTCGCCGTTGGGCGTAGAAGAGGTAAAGCTGACCAAGCAGAACCTGGGTTGGCCGGTCGAGCCACTCTTCGACATCCCGTCTGAAGCACTCGCGCATTTTCGCGACGCACTCGCGCGCGGTGCTCAGGCAGAGTCGGAATGGCGCGATCACGTCGCTCTTTATGCTTCGGTACATCCCGACTTGGCCCGGGAGTTTGACGAAAGAATGCGCGGTGAATTGCCCGCCGGTTGGGACATGGATATCCCTGTCTTTCCGGCCGACTCGAAGGGGCTGAAGACCCGGGTGGCTTCCGGAAAGGTGATGAACGCGATTGGGCCGAATCTTCCCGCACTGATGGGCGGTTCAGCGGATTTGGAACCCTCGACGTATACTGCCCTCGAAGGCGCCGGCGATTTCGAATCTCCAGATCGGGCCGCGGGGGACACGCAAGGCTCGGACGGTGGTCGCTGGAGTTACGCCGGACGCAACTTGCACTTTGGGATTCGCGAACACGGGATGGGGTCGATTCTGAACGGCATGGCCGTACACGGTGGCATTATCCCATACGGAGCGACCTTCCTGATCTTCTCCGATTACATGCGCCCTCCGATGCGGCTTGCGGCCATCATGGGGAAGCGGGTTATCTATGTGTTCACGCATGACAGCATTGCACTGGGAGAGGACGGGACCACTCACCAGCCCGTGGAGCAAATCGCCAACCTGCGCGCAGTTCCAGGCCTGGTCGTGATCCGGCCCTACGACGCGAACGAAACCGCGTACGCCTGGCGAGTTGCGCTGGAGACTTCGGACGGTCCAGTCGCGTTGATCCTGACCCGCCAGGATGTGCCGACCCTGGACCGTAGTAGCTACGCATCCGCCGATGGCCTGAAACGCGGGGCTTACGTCCTGGCTGAAGCGTCGAACGGACGGCCGGAAGTCATTTTGATCGCGACCGGTTCGGAAGTAGGTCTGATCGTCGAGGCGAAGCGTGCATTGGAAAAGCAGAACATTCCGACGCGCCTGGTTTCCATGCCGAGTTGGGAATTGTTCGAAGCACAGCCGGAGGAATATCGACGTTCTGTGTTTCCGCCTTCGATCCGCGCGCGGCTGGCGGTGGAAGCGGGCGCGACGCAGGGTTGGCATCGCTACGTCGGAGATCTCGGTGACGTGCTTGGGCTGGATCACTTCGGCGCCTCCGCTCCGGGGCCGGTGCTGATGCGCGAATACGGATTCACCGTCGAAAACGTCTGCAACCGAGCGCTTGCATTATTGAAAAAAGAGCATGCCTGATTCACGGGAACGCATCGGTATCGCCGCCGATCATGCTGGATTTGAGGCGAAAGAATATTTGGCTGGGAAGTTGCGTGAGGCCGACTATGAAGTGGTCGATTTTGGCGACAGCAAGTTGAAACTGGAGGATGACTATACGGATTTTGTAGTGCCCGTGGCCCGCGCAGTTGCTCGCCGCGAACCTCGCGGGCGTGGCCATCTGCGGGAGCGGAGTAGGGGCGTGCATTGCAGCCAACAAAGTGCCGGGCGTGCGGGCGTGCCTGATCGACGAGAGTTTTTCGGCGCGTCAGGGAGTCGAGGACGACGACATGAATGTGATCTGACTGGGCGGTCGCGTAGGCGCGAATACGTTTGCTTGGAGCGGGTTAACGTCCTTCTCGAAGCACGATTCAGCGGCCTCGAGCGCCACCAGCGGCGTGTGACTAAGGTCGCAAGCATCGAGAATACAGAGATTCAGAATGACGAGCGAATCGTGAAAATAAGCCCAATGGCAGGCGAGCCGGCCGAAGCGTCGATGCTGGTGAACGTACCCAGACTCGTATCGGCCTACTATACGAAGGTTCCCGACCCCTGCGTGCCGGAACAACGGGTTTCCTTCGGCACTTCGGGACATCGTGGTTCCTCATTCGACAAGGCGTTTAACGAATGGCATATCCTCGCGATAAGTCAGGCCATTTGCCTGTACCGGAAGAAAAAGAAAATCGACGGCCCGCTGTTTCTCGGGCTGGACACGCATGCGCTCTCCGTGCCCGCTCTTGCCAGCGCGCTTGAGGTGCTCGCCGCCAACGGAGTCGACGTCATGCTGGCGGAGGGCGATGAATACACTCCCACCCCTGTCATTTCGCACGCGATTCTCACCTACAATCATGGGCGCAAGACGGGGCTCGCCGATGGGATCGTCATCACGCCATCCCACAATCCGCCCCATGATGGCGGGGTCAAATATAATCCTCCGAACGGCGGTCCCGCGGAGTCCGTTGTCACCGACTGGATCGGAGCCCAAGCGAATCGGTTTCTCGAGAAGGGCCTGCGCGGGGTGAAAAGAATTCCCTTCGAGAAAGCCTTTCATGCGTCCACGACGCACCGGCATGACTATCTCAATGCGTACATCGCCGACCTCGCCAATGTGATCGACATGGATGCTATTCGCGGCGCGAAGATCAGCATGGGGGTCGACCCGCTGGGCGGCGCCGGGGTCCACTATTGGGGCCCGATCGCCGAGCGGTACAAGTTGAACCTTACGGTCACGAACCAGGCTGTCGACCCAACCTTCCGTTTTATGACGGTGGATTGGGACGGCCAAATCCGTATGGATCCATCCTCGTCCTATGCGATGCAAAGGCTCATCGGTCTTAAGGACCGCTTCGAGATCGCGTTCGCCTGTGACACGGACCATGACCGGCACGGAATTGTCACCAAGAGCGCAGGGCTGCTTCCGCCCAACCACTACCTTGCGGTCGCGATCTTTTACCTGTTCCAACATCGCCCAAAGTGGGGCAAGAAGGCGGCGGTAGGCAAGACCGTGGTGAGCAGCCAGATGATCGATCGCGTCGTAGCAAAGCTTGGCCGGAAACTCTACGAAGTGCCGGTGGGCTTCAAGTGGTTCGTCGACGGCCTGCTCGCCGGCTTACTCGGATTCGGCGGTGAAGAGAGCGCGGGTGCGTCGTTCGTCCGCCTGGATGGCAGCGTTTGGACGACGGACAAAGACGGAATCGTCCCGGCGCTTCTTGCGGCGGAGATCACGGCGCGGATGGATCGTGACCCCGGCGAGACCTATCGCGACTTGACGCGCGAGTTCGGCGAGCCCGTTTACGACCGCGTGGAGGCTCCGGCCACGCGTGAGCAGAAGGGGATGCTGGGCAAGCTCTCGGCACGACAGGTGCGGTCTAAGGGTCTGGCTGGAGAGAAAATCCAGACCATCCTCACCCATGCGCCGGGTAACGATGCTCCGATCGGCGGGGTGAAGGTGATTGCGGAGAACGGGTGGTTCGCGGCGCGCCCGTCAGGAACGGAAGATATCTACAAGATTTATGCGGAAAGTTTCCGGGGATCGGATCATCTACGCCGCATCCTGGAAGAAGCACAGGCGATCGTCAACGAAAGTCTGGCAGTGGCGGCAGAGAATTCTAATAAGACTAAGGAGAAAGTCAAATGAGCTGTTGTAAAGATAAGATGGAACCGGTTGGGACAGACTCGTGCTGCACGCCGCGCGAGACGGCACAGCATGCCGCGGTGGCGATGCGCAAGACGGGATGCGGATGCGCGCCCGTTGTGGAAGACAAGCAGAGCCGACGCGTAGTGGGTGTGGTGACCGAACGCGACGTGTGTCACCATGTGGCAGCCGACAACCGGCGGCCTTCGGAAGTCCCAGTTGAAGAGATTATGCGCCCCGCGTCCTCCTGCTGCGGCATGGATGAATCCCTGGAAGACGCGCGGCGCAAACTCGACACACACCAGGCGACAAGTCTGCCCGTTGTGGACAAGGCCGGCTGTTGCCACGGAACAATTAGTTCTCACCACCTGGGGTAACATCGGTGAGTCCAACGAGCGCGTAGTGAAGGCATGCGCCGCGATCGAGAACCAAACTGCTACTTATGAAGGCAGTGAAGAATCGCCGCGACTTTATTATCCAGCATGCAACGAGACTCGCGGCCGTCGAATTTGGGTTTGGCGGATTCATGAGATGACAAAACATCTCTTGGTACTATTTTTCTGTTTGTTTCTGGTCATGATCGGCTTCGGCATCACGCTGCCGATATTTGCGTTCTATGCCGAGCGCCTCGCGAAGGCAGGTGGGGCCTCCCAGGGGGCAGCGGCGGTTCACGTCGGGCTGCTGACTGGAATCTACGCGTTCATGCAGTTTCTCTTCGCACCGCTTTGGGGGCGCTGGTCAGACCGCATCGGACGGAAGCCGCTGGTGTTAACCCGCATTTCTCACCAGCTATTGGCAAAAGGCCGCCATTCATGGCATAACTGAGTTTCCACACAGCAGTTAAAACCAAAAAGAGGACGGCCTTCGCTATGACAGAGTGTAACCAATCCCGATTCGGATTTGAAGGCTGCGGTTCGCGAGAGATCGTGGCGCAGTTCGACGGCGGCACGATCAGTTCCGACGGAGGCGCGTTTCTGCTGCGGCAGACCGACCTGCGCCTGAACCTGATGCCGCGGCTGGCGGAATGCTTTCTCGACGGACGCAAGCAGGACCGGGTGGAACATTCGATTCAGGAGATGCTTTCGCAGCGCGTCTACGGTCTCGCGCTGGGCTACGAAGACC
>JALYTE010000227.1 GCA_030854435.1 Acidobacteriota bacterium
CGGAAGCGACGCTTTCAGTGTGCGAGCGGTTGGTGCCCGGGCTGGCGGAACTCATTCGTACCGAGGGCGCGAAGCATACGCAGTTCGCGGCCCTCAGCCGAGGCGTGTGCGGGACTCTGGGGGCTGCGCTGGTGATCAACCTGCCCGGCAGTCCGGCGGGCGCGGAGAGTTCGCTGCGGACCGTTTTGCCCTTGCTGCCCCATGCGCTCGACCTGCTCGCGGGCCACACCTCGCACGGGGATTGACGCCCCACCGCACGATAGAATGAAGGTTCGTGAAACTGCATCCCATCGCGCTTCTGCACAAGTTCTCAGTCGGCCTTCTTCTGGTTTTCAAACCGTTGGGCGTGTGGGGCGTCGGCGGTTTGGCGCTGATCGACTCGGCGCTGATCCCGATCCCGATTTCGATGGACGGCATCATCATCGGCTACGTCGCCGCCAATCCTCGCAAATTCGTGCCCTACTGCCTCATCGCCGCTCTGGCCGCGGCCGTCGGTTCCCTGGTGCCGTTTTACATCGGACGCGCGGGCGGCGAACTAGTGCTGCTCAAACGCATCAACCGCGAACGCTACGAGCGCATGAGGGACCGCTTCGAGCGCCAGGAATTCCTCGCCATCCTCATCCCCTCGATGCTCCCGCCACCCACCCCGCTCAAGCTCTTTCAGTTTGGCGCGGGCGTGTTTGAAATGAAGCCCGTGCCCTTTGTGCTCGCCACGTTTTGCGGCAAACTTACACAGTTCACGGTCGCCTCGCTGGCCACCATCTGGTTCGGTCCGACCATCGCCCACACCGCGACCCGCGCCATCCACAAGCACGCCAACATCGCCTTCAGCATCGCCGGATTCCTGCTCCTTCTGCTCGCGCTCTACGTCGCGCGGCGCATCTTCGACGCGCGCAAGGGAGTCGTACTGCCGTTGGAGGAAGTGCAGGGAACAGGGAACAGGGAATAGGGATAGGGATAGGGATAGGGACAGTTTGAACGAGGCATCTCGTCCCTGAGCGCAATCGAAGTGCAAGAACTCTTCGTCACCCCACCTTGTCATCTCGACTGAAGTCTTAGAGCCTGTTCACGATCTCTGTGTAGACCCGTAGAGCCTGTTCACGATCTCTGTTTAGACCCGTAGAGCCTGTCATCTCGACCGGAGCCTTCGCGCTTTTTGCGAAGGCGTAGTGGAGAGACCTGCAGCTTTTCCGTGCGGCAAGGATATTCGGCTGCGCGAATCTGCGGGTCTCTCCACTCCGACGCAAAAAACGACTGCGGCTTTCGCTTTAGGCGCAAACAGAAAGGCCACGCACCTTTGCGTGGCCCCCGTTGTTTCTGTTCCCTATTCCTGCTCTCAAGCCAGCGGCTCATTCCGGTCCTGCGCGGAACGAATCGCTTCAACCCAACGCGCGGCAACCACAGGCAATCCAAACAGCACGCCAGCGGTCAGCGCCGTGGACACGAGGTCGTTCATATAGAACGGCAAGCCCTGGACGTAGCAGAAACCGAGACCGCGCAAGCTGTGTGGATAGGCCACCTGACTGCCGGCCCACACCGCGAAGTTCGAAACCAGAAAAAAGCCGGTCGCCGACGCCAGCGCCGCCGTTGCGACGCGCAGCACCGTCACTTTGCGCAGCAGCGCGCTGCCCAGCAGGCAGACCGCCGCATACCACGCCCAGGTGATGAGGTACGCACTGAGTTTGAACGGAAACGCGTAAACCACAGTGGTGAGATACACGTCCGTCAGCGCCATTACCGCCAGGCCAATGGCCGCTTGCCAGCGGGGACGGCGTGCGCCGAAGAACAACAGACCCCCTGCGACCGCGGTGAAGTTCATCCCCACGCCGTGCATGGCGTGCGGAACCAGGCGACTGAGCGCGGCGAGCAGAAGGACGATAAATGCGGCCATGGGGAACGAGCCTCGGTAGCAAGGAATGCACGCGCTGGAGTACGGCGTGAGTTTCGATTGTACGCGATGGGCCAGCGCAAAGTTTTAGCCAAACACATTCAGCGCCAACCCGCTTTTTCGGCACACAAAACGAGCGGCCTTCAGCCCCGAGCTGGATACTGCGCCGATGCGAGCTTCGCCGTGGCCCCCGCTGCCGCCCCGAAGTCGCGCAGCGCTTCGCGGGCCGCGAAGTGCCCGCACATTCCATGCACGCCGCCTCCGGGCGGGGTGGAAGACGAGCACAGATAAACCTGTTTCGCGGGCGTGCCGTACAACCGCCACGTCGGGCGCAAGAAGAGCTGCTTCAGATCGGCCGCGCCACCGCCAATGTCTCCGCCCACCAGGTTGGCATTGTGCCGCTCAAGGTCGGGCGTCAGCATCACGCTCTTGCCTAGAATGCGATTGCGGAACCCCGGAGCGAAACGCTCGACTTGATCTTCGATCCTCGCCGTCGCATCGACCACAGACCCATTCGGAACGTGGCAATAGGCCCACGCGATATGCTTTCCAGCGGGAGCGCGCGTGGGGTCGAACAGCGTGGGCTGCGCCAGCAGCACAAACGGCCTATCGGAAATCGTGCCCTCCCACGGGGCGCGCTCGGAAGCCGCGATTTCCTCCAACGTTCCCCCCAGATGTACGGTGCCGGCACGCGCGCATTCCTCGGCTTTCCACGGGATAGGCCCATCCAGCGCCCAGTCCACTTTGCACACCCCGGGGCCGTAGCGATACGCTTCGAGACTGCGGCGAAACCCAGCCGGAAAACGCAGGCCGTCGATGTGCAGCAGTTGGCGAGGTGTCACGTCGAACAGGATCGTTCGCGTAGGCGGAAGTTGTTCAAGCGATTCCACGTTGAAGCCAGTCACAATCTCGCCGCCCAGCGAGCGCAGGTACGAGGCCAGCGCGTTCGCGATGCTCTGCGACCCGCCCCGCGCGATCGGCCAGCCCACCCGATGCGCCACCGCCCCCAGCACCAACCCGAACGCCGCGCTCGGCATCCGCTCCAGCGGCAGGATGGAATGCGCCGCCAGGCCCGCGAAAAGAGCGCGCGCGCGCGCGTCTTTGAACGTGCTGTTGGCAAAACCGCTGGCCGAGCGTATGGCCTTCAATCCGAATCGCGCGGCGGCAATCGGATGGAGCGGAAGGCGCGGCGGCCCCAGCACAAGGGTTTCGAGTTTCGGCCAGTCCGAAACGATCGAAGCCATCAATCCGGCGTATCGACGACCGTCCTCGCC
>JALYTE010000230.1 GCA_030854435.1 Acidobacteriota bacterium
GCGCTCAAAAACATCAGCACCATCGAACGCGTCGAAGTCAGGTTTTGTTCACGAAACGCCAGCATCATCAACACTGCGGAAGTCAACGCCCCCACCAGCAGCCACGTCCGCCGCCGCATCAGGAAGTCCGTAATCGGGCTCCACAAAAAGTACAGACTGGTCGGCAACGCCAGCAGCGCCACAACGTGCGACCGCTCCGCGCTCCCGATTCCTTGCTGACTGAGCAGGAACGCCAGCACGCCGCCCTGAATCACGCCGTTCGCCACCACCGCCGACGGGGCAATCAGCAACCCGAACAACCACGGCCTCTCGGCCTTCGCAGCGACGCCTTCTTGCAGCGTCCCCGCACCCACCGCCAACTCGCGCTCGCGCATCCACAAAACCTACCACGCCGCGACATTCATTCTTGCTTTTCTTTCTGTGATTCCCGAAGGGAATCTGCTTTGCTCCCAGCGACGTGCGTCGCGCATCCAACCTCCATCCCGCCTCCACCTGAGGCCGACCGGAGTCCGCACCGACCCATGGCCGCAGCCGCACAAGCCTTGCCAGGCACCGCTACAGGCACCGAATCCGAAGGTCCGCACGCCCTCACCCACGGCATCAACCCGTGGCTGATCGCCGCCGCAGTCATGCTCGCCACTTTCATGGAGGTGCTCGACACCTCCATCGCCTCGGTCGCGCTGCCCTACATTGCCGGCTCGCTTTCTGCCACCAACGACGAGGCCACCTGGGTGCTGACCAGCTACCTGGTCGCGAACGCCATCGTTCTCCCCACCTCCAACTGGTTCTCGCTGCGCTTCGGTCGCAAGCGCTTCCTGATGAGCTGCGTGGCCATCTTCACCGTGTCCAGCTTGGCTTGTGGAGCGGCATGGTCGCTCCCTGTCATCCTCCTCGCCCGCGTCGTTCAAGGCGCTGGCGGCGGTGCGCTTCAGCCCTTATCGCAATCCATCCTGCTCGAAAGCTTTCCGCCCGCCAAACGCGGAGTCGCTATGGCGGTCTTTGCCTTCGGCGTGGTCGTCGCGCCGGTTCTCGGCCCTACCCTCGGCGGTTGGCTCACCGACACCTACTCCTGGCGCTATGCCTTCTACATCAACATCCCCATCGGCATCGCCGCGCTCTACATGATCCACCGCTTCATCGTCGATCCGCCGTTCATCAAAAACGCGAAGGTCCCGAAGTTCGACAACATCGGTTTCGGCTGCCTGGTCGTGTGGACGGGTGGTTTGCAGATCGTGCTCGACAAAGGTCAGGAAGTCGACTGGTTCGGCGCCGTCTGGGTGCGCTGGACTGTCCTCGCCACGGTCATCGCATTGATCTGGTTCTTGCGCCAGTCGTGGTATTGCAAAGACCCGCTGGTCGACCTGCGCGTGCTCAAAAACCGCAACTTCCTGCTCGGTACGACACTCATGTTCCTCTTCGGCGTCGGCGTCTATTCCACCATCGCGGTGCTTCCGCTCTTCTATCAGGAGTTGCTCGGCTACACCGCCTTCACCGCCGGGCTGGTGGTCGCGCCGCGCGGCCTGGGCGCCATCCTCGGCATGCCCGTCATCGGTTGGCTCTCCAACAAGTTAGACCCGCGCTATCTGCTGACCTTCGGCTTCCTCATCTTCGGCCTCACCACGCTCTACTTCGGTTCAATCACGCTCGACGTTTCGCCGACCACGCTGTTTCTGCCGATCCTCATCACCGGATTCGGCCTCAGTTTCGTCTTCGTCCCCATCACCACGGCGGCCTATTCGACGCTTAAAAAAGAACAGATCGGCAACGCCAGCGGCATCTTCAACCTGATGCGCAACGTGGGCGGCTCGATCGGAATCTCGACCGCCACAACGCTGCTCACGCGCCGCGCCGCGTCTCACCAGAACGAGATCGTCAACCATGTTCCCCAGTCCGGCCAGCCCTTCGAGGCGTCGATCCGCAACACGCAAAGCGCGCTCACCAACCACTTCGGCGCCGCCAACACGCTGCATCCGGCCCAGGCCAACCTCTATCGTGAACTCGGCCGTCAAGCGTCCCACTGGGCTTTTATCGATGTCTTCCGCTGGCTCTCGCTGCTGTGTTTCTTCTGCATCGTCATCGTCTGGTTCTTCAAAAAGGTGAAGCCCGGCAAAGCCCCCGAGGGTGCCCACTGACGCCTTTACTTTTCCGGTTGTCATTCCTTTTTTTTGTCATTCGGTAGCGCAGCGAAGGAATCTGCATTTGCATAGGCAAATGCGAAACGCCGTAAGAGGGTTAATACCTGCGCCGTCCGCCTTGTCTGTTGCGAAAAAGGTGTCCTTGGATATTCGATTTATGCGTAAGGCAGCCAAGCCCTATAATCTCCGCATGAAGCGCCAACGCCAGATATCAGCCGCGCAAATGGCCATGTTGAGCGCACTTGGCGGCCTCATCGTCGTCTGTGGCTTTCTGGTATTTTTCCCCCACTATGAACATGGATCGTCGTTGTGGCGCGTACAGTTGGGAACGTTCATTGCCCTCATCATCGTCGGCTTCATCATCTCGCTCAAAGCCGCGTCGGCGCTTGAAGAAGGCATTGCCGACTGCCGTGGCCGACGGAAGACATCGAAGCTCTCCGCGCTATCCTCGAGTCGGCAGTGCTCAAAACCCTCCTTTGGGCTTGCGTAATCGCGATTCTTCTGACAGCGGCGCTCGTCGGTAGACATCGCGAACTGATATTTGTCGGTTTCATCGCCCTTACCACGACGCAGCGGCTGCAATCCTCCACGAGACGGCGAGCCAGCACACCCAGTCCATGGTTGGATCGCCACGACTGGAATCCCATCCGCTCCGAGCATTGGGGCAATCGATGAACCGACTATCTTGACATCATGATGCCTCTTTTGAGAGCATCATGATGTGCGCACAACTCTCACCCTCGACGACGATGTCGCCAACCTGCTGCGGAAAGAAGTCCGCCGCGCGGGCGAGCCAATGAAGCATACCGTAAACCGTGTGCTGCGTATGGGCCTCGCCCAGGCTTCCGTTCCGCATAAGCCAAAGCCGTTCAAGGTCCGGCCCTACAAACTCAACTTTCCCCCCGAGTGGACCTCCGGCTCCGTGCAGGAGTTGATCGAGATGGTGGAAGGCCCGTCCGTCCGTTGATCGCGCCCGACACCAATCTGCTGCTGTACGCCTACAACGAGCTGTCTCCGCACCACCATCAGGCCACAAAGTATTTAGAAGGCATACTCTCGGCTACCGAGCCAGTGGGTTTTGTGCTTCCGGTCATCCACTCTTTCGTTCGTCTCATCACCAATCCGGCGATCTCGGGCAAGGCCGTCCCGCTGGCCCACGCGCTCGGTCATGTGGATGAATGGCTGGCCTTTCCTCACGTTCGCATGCTTTATCCCGGCGACCGCCACTGGGACTATGTAAAGCGTTTGACTAAAGAGGGTCATGCGACGGGCAATCTGGTCCCCGACACAGTGATCGCAGCTATCGCTCTCGAATACGGTGCCGTGATCCACACCAACGACCGCGACTTCGCCCGCTTCCCCAGCGTCCGCTGGCACAATCCACTGAAGCCCTGAACTACAGCTTGTAAGCCTTCCTCACCAATCCCACCGTAATTCCTGCGCCAACTCAAACGCATCATCCTTACGGTCCGCGTTCAACATTCTGCGACTCCTTCTCTGGGGACTCCGAAGTTCGGTACCGACACCGGCCCGCGCATCTACCCTCGCTCCACCGCCAGCGCCACCGAATTTCCGCCTCCCAGGCACAGCGCCGCCACACCCTTCTTCGCGTCTCTCCGTTGCATCTCGTGCAACAGCGTCACCAGCACCCGTGCACCGCTCGCTCCAATCGGATGCCCAATCGCGACCGCGCCGCCATTCACATTCACCCGCTCCAGCCCCAGCCCCAACTCCTTCGTTACGCCCAGCGCCTGCACCGCGAACGCCTCGTTGAGTTCAAACAAATCCACATCCGATAGCGACCACTTCGCGCGCTCCAACACCTTCTTGATCCCCGTCACGGGCGCCAGCATCACCCACTTCGGCGCGACCCCGCTCGTCGCCTGCGCCTTGATCGTCGCCAACACCTTCAGCCCCAACTCACGCGCCTTCTCCGCCGTCATCACCACCACTGCGGCCGCCGCATCGTTCACCCCGGGAGCGTTTCCCGCAGTCACTGTCCCACCTTCTTTCTTGAACGCCGACTTCAACGCCGCGAGCGCTTCAATCGTTGCGTCCTCGCGCACGCTCTCATCGCGCGTCACCATCACCGACCCCTTGCGCCCCTTCACCTCAACTGGCACCACCTCCGCATCGAAGCGGCCGTCCCTCCAAGCCGCCGCAGCCTTGCGATGCGACTCCAGCGCATACGCGTCCTGCTGCTCGCGCGTGATCGAATGCTTTTCCGCGACCAGTTCTCCCGTCATGCCCATGTGAAAGTCCTCGCACGCGCACCACAACCCGTCCTGCACCATCGAGTCCACCACCTTGCCGTCGCCCATGCGATAGCCCTTGCGCCCGCCCGGCAACAGGTACGGCGCATTCGACATCGACTCCATCCCCCCCGCGACCACAATCTCCGCTTCGCCATGCGCGATCGCCTGCGCCGCCAGCGCGACGGCCTTCAACCCCGACCCGCACACCATGTTGATCGTCAGCGCGCTCACCGTGTCCGCGAGCCCACCGCGCAGCGCCGCTTGCCGCGCAGGATTCTGCCCCAACCCCGCAGGCAGCACGCAACCCATAATGCATTCGTCGACACTCTCAGCCGCGATTCCAGCGCGCTCAACAGCCGCGCGCACGGCAATCGCGCCTAACTCCACCGCAGTCAGCTCCGACAGCGCGCCCTGAAACTTTCCTACCGGCGTCCGCACCGCACTCACAATCACAACATCGCGCATCGTCATCTTCTCCTCAATCCACATGCACTTTCTATGCACATCGATTCACTCTCGCAAGCCAACACCGTAGTATACGTCCGACCCTCAACACCCTGCTTGCAGTTGCAAAACCCCTTCCTCGAACTTCTCAAACACGGCGTACGATGCGCAAACTTGCTCGCGGCTTAAGGATCGCAACTTCGACGCGCGGCCCATACTGAAAAAATAGCGCACCGCAATTCAATTTTTCTCTTGACTCTGTGTCGCGAGAAAACTATACCTTCGTTAGTTGCTTCACACGGTGTAAGCAACTTCGATGGTCAACATCGATTTGGGAGCGCAGGCAAACGCAACCAGGCAAAGCAGTACATACCCAAGGCAACACACTCGGGGAGCGCACACAATGCGCTCCCCGAGGTGTTTTTCGCCCAATGTTCATGCGCCTTCTGTCGCACCCTCAACGCGCGTTATCCTACACAGCATGACCCGCCGCCGCTGGATCGCCGACACCGCAAACGAAAACACAGCATCGCTCACCGGCGATCAGGCCGCCCATCTCTCGCGCGTGCTCCGCGCCGAGCCCGGACAAATTTTCGACGTCGTGGCCAACGGCTTCCTCCATCGCGCTGAAATTCTCACCGTCTCCAGCCATGAAGTCGTCTTCGCCCTGCACGAAGAACTCGAAGCCGAAGCCGCGCTTCCCGTTCATCTGCTGCTCGCCGTTTTCAAGTTCGACCGCCTCGAATGGGGCATCGAGAAAGCGACCGAACTCGGTGCCGCCCGCATCACTCCGGTGCTCGCACGCCGCACCGAAAAGCATCTTGCTCAAGCGGCCGCGAAGCGCGTCGAGCGTTGGCGGCGCATCGTTCTGGAAGCCGCGCAGCAGTCGCGCCGCAGCGACGTGCCACAGGTCGACGACCCGCTCACCCTCAAAGACGCGCTGCAACTCGTCACGGCTCCAACAAAAATCCTGCTCGCCGAAACCGAACAGCACAACACCATCGCCACCGCGCTCAACTCGCGCAAAGATCAAGACGCAGCTATAGCAATCGGCCCTGAAGGCGGTTGGGTCCCGGAAGAAATGCAGCTCTTCACCGATCACGGCTGGCAGCACGTCACTCTCGGCCCGCGAATCCTCCGCGCCGAAACCGCCGCCATCGCCGCGCTCTCAATTTGCTCTGCGCTGCTTTAGGCCACTAAGCGATAACGCGCAGAAACCGGCTCGCCGGCCAGCGCGAAATCAGTATCCTGTCGATGCCATACCGCCTGCCCGCGGCCGTCACAATCGCGATCACGCCCGCCGCAATTAGCATCGTGTTGAAACCCACCGTGTCCGCCCCGGCGCCACCAGCGACGAGGATGTTCGTCGTCGCACGTAAAATCGCCAACGCTCCGCCCACTCGCGTGAACAGCCCGAGCGCCAACGAAACGCCGATAGCGAGGTCCGTGAAGGCGATCAAGACAGCGAACACCTGTGCGTGGGGCAGGACGAAGTTCTGCAAGAGATCCGCCACGCCCGACGTCACCGCCGTATGCATGAACTTCTCTGTGATACTTTGCACAAGCCCGGCACCGCTCAAAAATGACGCGGACAGCTTTGCATCCTTGCCGATCAACGCACTGTCCAACCACGCAAGGCTCGAAATAATACGCAGCCAGACAATCGCGCTGCGAGCGTGATGTACATCCAGCGCGTGGCCAATTCCAGATGCGCCACCTTGCGGGCCGTCAGCCCGGCTCTCGATTGCGTCCATAAAATGAACATGCCTCTCATCCATTGGATGCGCACCTGGATGCCGGAGCGTCCCAGCCCTAGCTGAACATCTCCTTCACCTTGCTGAACAAGCCGCGCGAAGTCGGCGTATTCTCCACCGTCATCGTCTCCGCAAGCTGCTTCATCAACTCCTTCTGCTGCTTGTTCAGCTTCGCCGGAGTCTGCACTCGAACCTCGACGATCAGGTCACCCTTGCCATGTTGATTGAGGTGCGGAACACCCTTGCCGCGCAGCTTGAACTCCCGTCCGCTCTGCGTGCCTTCGGGGACCTTTAACGTCTCCGGCCCTTCCAGCGTCGCGACCTCGAGCTCCGTGCCCAGCGCTGCCTGCGGAAAGCTGACCGGGATCACGCAATGCAGGTCGTCGCCATCGCGCTCGAAGAACTTGTGCGCCTTTACTTCAAGCACGACGTAGAAATCGCCCGCCGGCCCGCCAAACTTTCCAGCATCGCCCTCGCCGCTGTAACGAATGCGCGTGTTGTCCTCGACTCCCGCCGGCACCTTCACCACAATTTTGTGCTCGCGCTGTAGACGTGCCTCGCCGTGGCAGGTGTGGCACGGCATGCGGATAATGCTGCCCGTGCCGCTGCACACGGGACACGTTCGCGCGACCGAGAAAAACCCTTGTTGCGAACGAATTTGCCCACGCCCCCCGCACTGCTGGCAGGTCTCCGGCTGCTTACCCTTTTCCGATCCCGTGCCCGCGCAATCGTCGCACGTCTCCGCACGTCGAATCGTTATTTCCTGTTCCTTGCCGAACACTGCCTCTTCAAACTCCAGCGACATCTCGTATTTCAGGTCGCGCCCTCTTTGCGCACGCGATGCACGCCGCTGCCCACCCATGTTGAACATTTCACCAAACAGGTCGCCAAAGATGTCGCCCAGATCTCCCTGCCCCTGAAACGGATTGCCGCCGCTGAAACCTCCGGCACCGCTCACGCCCGCGTGTCCAAAGCGGTCATACGCCGCGCGTTTGTCCGCATCGCTCAGCACTTGATAGGCCTCGCTGCACAGCTTGAAGCGCTCTTCCGCTTCCGGATTGTTCGGGTTCCGGTCAGGGTGAAACTCCATCGCCAGCTTGCGATATGCCGCCTTGAGCTCGCCATCGCCGACAGTCCGCTCCACACCGAGGACTTCGTAATAGTCCGTCTTCATCGTTGCCGTCGCCATCCAACTCCCCTTCAACTTAGCTTAGCGCGCGCCCACCGCACGCCCTTGTTGCCGCTTTTCTTTCTGTCATCCCCGAAGGGGATCTGCTTCTGCACTCTTCCCGGCGCTACTCATCCCTTTGCGCCGGATTCACGGCAATGCGCACCAGCGCAGGTCGCAGCAACTTGTCGCGCAGTTTATAGCCGCGGCGGATCTCTTCCAACACCTGATGGTCCGGATGCTCCAGCGTTTCGATGCTGCCCAGCGCCTCATGGATTCGCGGGTCGAACTGCGCCCCCACCGACTCCACCGCCTGCACATTCAAGCCGCGCAGCGCATCTTCCATCTGCTTCAAAATCAGTTCAACCCCCGCGCGCAACTGTTTAGCCGACCCATCTGCCTTCAACGCAAGTTG
>JALYTE010000247.1 GCA_030854435.1 Acidobacteriota bacterium
CCCTGGGAGACACCCCGAAAACGGGACGCGCGCCGGGGCCGGACTGAAGCCTGGGCTAACGGTTCTTCAACGCCAGGTCCCATTGGGCTGAGGCTAGACCCACCGTTACCGTCAGTCGGCCTTCATCGCCTTCTTTCAGCGTGGGACCCGGCGTCGAATGTTCGTGGTGACTGGCGTCGGTCCAGAGCGCTTTGGTAGCTCCGGCCCCAAGCACCTTAAAGCGATAATGATATTCAGCCCCGGCGGCGAGCGTTTCGCGCCCGAAGCTGGCGCTGGGATAGTCCACTTCAACGAGCGAAACAGGCGCTCCACCGGCGTTCTTCACGACCGCTTCAATGTACGCAGAATGGCACCCCGCCACCGCCAACAATGCGACGCAAACGACCCCATAGACAGCACCACGTAAAGCGGCACTGCACATTTGTAGTTGCCTGTTTTTCGCCGTCATCCTGAGCGGAGCGAAGGACCCCCGCATTTTGCGCGCATCACTACAAATCCAGTCGAACGGGAAAGTATTCCTCATCGCTTCAGGCTACCAGCCAAAGTGTTTTTGAACTGTTCACGATCTCTCCTGGCCCCCCAAAACCTGTCATCTTGACCGGAGGCGCGCTTTTTCGTTTCCCCAAGAAACTCTCATCTCGACCGGAGGCGCGTTTTTTGCGCCGCAGTGGAGAGACCCGCAGCTTCTCTGCGCAACCAAATATCCTTGCCGCACGCAAAATCTGCAGGTCTCTCCACTACGCCTTCGCAAAAACGCGAAGGCTCCGGTCGAGATGACAGCTTCTATGGCCGTAAACAGAGATCGTGAACAGCCTCTTACTTCTCCAACCCACGCAGCTTGCGCAACAAATCCGGCAGCCGGTTCACCGCCGCCACAGTCCGCAACCACGCACGGTTGTCCATCGCGGGATAGCCGCTGACCACGGCCCCCGGGGCCACATCGCTGGGGATGCCCGTCTGCGCGGTGGCGACCGCGCCGTCGCCCACGGTCAGGTGGCCCGCGACCCCGACCTGTCCGGCCAGAATGACATTCCGGCCCACAGTGGTCGACCCGGCCAACCCCACCTGCGCGCACAGCAAGGTATTTTCGCCGACTTTCGATCCGTGCCCGACCTGCACCAGATTGTCGATCTTCGCCCCTCGCGCGATGCGCGTTTCGCCGATGGAGGCGCGGTCGACGCAGGCGTTGGCCTGGACCTCGACGGCATCTTCGAGCACCGCCCATCCCGACTGCACAATCTTCACCCAGCGCCCGCCAGCGTCTTTGGCGAACCCGAAACCGTCCGCCCCGACGATGGCCCCGTTCTGCAACACAACATCGTCTCCGAGCTGGCAATGCTCGCGAACCACCGCATGGGCATGTGCCAGGAAGCGGTCGCCGACCCTCACGCCGGGGTAGAGCACAACGTGCGGCAGCAGCACCGCATCGTCGCCGACGATCACGTCTTCCGCAATGACAACGTACGCCCCGATGTGCGCGCGTCGGCCAATCTTCGCGCTCGCAGCGACGACCGCCGTGGAATGGATGCCCGGCGCATATTGCGGCGGCTGGTAGAAACACTCAATGGCCCTGGCGAAGGCCAGGTAGGGGTTCTCAACCCGCAGCGTTGGGACGCTGGTTTCGGCAAACCCAGGCTCGACGATCACGGCAGCGGCGCGCGTCGTGCGGGCCAGCGCGGCATACTTCGGATTGGCGACGAACGTCACTTCGCCGGGCCCGGCCTCTTCAATCCCGGCGACGCCCATAACTTCGGTTTCACCGTCGCCGCCCGCCAGCGCAGCACCCAGCCGTTCGGCCATCTCGTTCAGGTTCATGCCCGCGATTGTCTCACTTCCAAGTCCAAGGATTCGAGCGTCCGGTTCAGTTCTCGCCGAAGAGCCACGGTTGAGGCTCGCGGGCCGGTTTCGCCGCTGCCTTGCGCTGCGCCGCCGTCGTGACCACTCCGAGCAATTCCAACCCCGCCAACGCAGACCTCGGCACATAGACCCGTTGGGCGTTGGAGCGGGGGTCAGGCGGCGTGACGAATAAGCCTCGGTCGCTCACAATGGAATCGAGAAACGCAATATCCAGTCCCGCCAAACCTTCCAGCGTCTCACCGTCGCGAAAGGTCATCCGCAGCCACAGACCCTCTGCGCGAGGGCGGGCGGGAAAGTTCCGCCGACCCATTCGTTCCGGATCGACCAAATCCCCAGTGTTGAAATCTCTTACATAAGCAATGAGCTTGATGTCTATAAAAGGAAACGAGATGATCGTTCCTCCTAAATCCATCAGTGCGAGTTCGCCGCCGTCGGCAAATCCGTTGGCGGGCAGATAACCGCTCACGGCGCTGCCGCCGAACAGCCGGACGACGACCTTTTTTTGCGCACCCGCCATAACCCGTCAAATTGTCGCATAAAGCCTCCTAAATCGCACAAAAAGGGTATCAAAAACATCATCTTTCATGTACAATCGAGTGTCGGTAGTCGTACATCTCGCACCATAAATGGCTCATTCCGTTGTACTTACACGGCGCGCCCCCAGGAGGGGGCTATAGAACACCCATGGCAGATTACATTTACCTGCTCCAAACCCGTCTGACTCCAGCGCAACAGAAGGCCCTTGCGACCGTCCGGGACATCGCGCGTTCCCGCTCTCTGACCGTGTTTCTGGTGGGTGGTGCCGTCCGCGACCTCACCAGCGGCGCGCCCATTCGCGATCTCGATGTGGTGGTTCAGGGACCCGCGCCGAAACTCAGAAAAGACCTTGAAAAAGCCGGGGGCCTGCTGGTTGGCGAGTCGGAAACGTTTCAATCGTTGTACTTCCACTTTCCCGGCGGTGTGCGCATGGAGGTGGGCAGCGCGCTCTCGATTTCCTATCCCAAACCGGGCAGGCCTGTGGCGAAGGCCGCGAATATTCTGGACGACCTGCACCGCCGCGACTTCACTGCCAATGCGATGGCGATTTCGCTCAACGAGGGATCTTACGGCTTGCTGATGGACCCGTTGAACGGCGTGGCCGACATTGAGAACCGAGAACTGCGGCTGGTTTCGAACTATGGGTTCATCGAAGACCCTGCCCGGATGGTTCGAGCGGCGCGGCTTTCCGCGCGGCTGGGTTGGCACATGGAAGAGCGCACGCGAGGCCGCTATGACACCGGCAAGAAGGAGAACTATATCGCCACAATGAACGCTGCAGCGCGGGGTTATGAGACCGAAGAGATCGTCCGCGAGGAAGACC
>JALYTE010000252.1 GCA_030854435.1 Acidobacteriota bacterium
GAGTAGGCGGGGTCGGGGAAACGGATGTCGTTTTGCGGGCCTAAAGCGCCTGCGGCGTTGAGTGTGAAGACGCGCAGGACGGGCAGGCCGGCTTCGCGGTAGGACGCGACGAGGAAGTTCTGGAAGAGGTCGAAGTCTTCGAGTGGGGCGTCTTTTTGTTCGGGTAGAAACTCCTGCCAGTGCTCGCGGGCGGGACTGGCGACCGGCGCGCGCATCAGGCGGAATTGCTCGGCCTCACGATTGGTGCGGAGGATGAAGAAGCCGTCGCGGTGGTCGGGGTGGTACTCCTCGTCGTCGATGCGCGGGGCGATGAGTTGGAAATTATTTTCGGGGGCGCTGGCGTCGAGGAATCGCACTTCGTTGGTGGTGTGGCTGCCGATGTCGAGCAGGATGTACTTGCGGTCGGTGGTGCGGCCTATGCCGAGGTTGAAGCGTTCGTCGGGTTCTTCAAAGACGAGCACCGGGGTTTGGCCGAGGGCGAGGCGATGGAGTTGGTCCTGGCGCTTGGTCTGGTCGTCTTCGGTGGTGAAGAAGAGGGTGGCGGAATCGGCAGCCCAGGCGAGCGAGCCGACGCGGGCCGCAGTGTCTGCGAGTTCGTGACCGGTGGTCAGGTCGCGGATGTGCAGGGTGTATTGGCGGAAGCCGGTGTTGTCGGTGGTGTAGGCGAGCAGGCGACCGTTGGGGCTGACGCCGATCGCGCCGAGAGACATGAAGGGCTGCCCTTCGGCGAGTTGGTTGACGTCGAGGATTGTTTCTTCGGGCGCTTCGGGAGAGGCCGCCGGGCGACGCAGGTAGACAGCATACTGGCTGCCCTTCGCGGTGCGGGTAAGGTACGTCCAGTCGCCGTCGCGGTAAGGGACGGAGACGTCGTCTTCCTTGATGTGAGAGAGGATTTCGTCGTAGAGATCGCTTTGGAGTTCGGCGGTGCCTTCCATCGCGGCGGCAGTGTAGGCGTTTTCGGCTTCGAGGTAGGCGTGGACTTCGGGAGAGTCCTTGTCGCGCAGCCAGCCGTAGTCGTCGTGTAGTTGAGTGCCGTGGATGTCGAGGGTTTTGGGGTTGCGGCGAGCGACAGGTGGGGAGGGTACGGTACGATTCATGAATGCTCCATCTGTGAGGATAACGCGCACGTTGCGCGGAGGCATCGAAGGGTATAGGCGATCCCAGCGGGATCGCGGAGGAGACTGAAATGCTTCGTATAAATGCAATGACTTTGGTCCTTTGCGGTGCCAGTGCGTTCGGCGTCGCCGCGTCTGCGCAATATCGTCCTGCACAAAGTCCTGCCCCGCCAAGTCCGGCCCAGGCAGTCCCCAATCCGATCTTGTCGCAAAACGATGCGACCCCGCCGCAGCAAGAGACGGACAAGGAGTTTCTCCACAAAGCGGCGGAAGGCGGGATGATGGAAGTGCAGCTGGGCCAGTTGGCTGCGGACAAAGCGACCGATCCTGAGGTGAAGGCTTTCGGCCAGAAGATGGTGACCGATCACAGCGCACTCAACGCGTCGATGAAACCGATTGCGGAGAGGATGGGCGTCAAGGTCCCGGACCATTTGAACCGGAAGGACCAAGGGACCTACAACAAGATGAATGCACTGTCGGGCACGGACTTCGACAAGGCGTACGTGAAGGACATGGTGATGGACCATCATCAGGATTTGCGCGCGTTCGGAAATGAAGCGAAGACCGTGAAAGACCCGGAGTTGAAGGCCGCCGTCGAGCATGGCCATGACGTGATCAAAGAGCACAGCGAAATGATCGATAAAATGGCAGAAGACAAGGGCTGGTCGGCGTCGAAGCATCGCTAAGGCTGCACCTGCGCGGTAAATTGCGAGGAGAAGGCAGGAAGGGCTTGCAGCGACATTGCTGCAAGCTTTTTCTTTTGGGGGCGGAACGGCATAGCCACGATGCGAGAAAAGCAGGTTCCCTACGGGAATGACAGAAAGAAAAGCAAGAGCAAAAGCAGGTTACTTGCGGGAATGACAGAAAGGAAAGCAAGAGCAAAAGCAGTTTACTTGCGGGAATGGCAGAAAGAAAAAGCAAAAGCAAAAGCAGGTTTCCTACGGAATGACAGAAAGAAAAGCAAGAGCAAAAGCAGGTTCCCTAAGGGAATGGCAGAAAGAAAAACAACCGTAAGTGTGCAAGGGACAGGCTAAGATGGGCGGTGTGAGTTTGGTTAGGAAAGTCTTCGTCGTATTGCTTGCGGTGTTTTCGGTTAGCGCCGGAGCGCGTGCGGAAACGGTCGATAAACTGTCCAAGCCGACCGCGTATGTGAGCGACTTCGCGAACGTGATGGACGCGGCGTCGATCCAGCAGATGGAGAACATTTGCGGGCAGATCGAGCGCAAGGCCCATGCGCAAATCGCCGTCGTTACGGTGAACGACACGGGCGGCGAAGATATTTTCCAGTTCACGCAGGACCTGCAGCAGAAGTGGGGCGTGGGCACCAAGCCCGACGATCGCGGCGTGCTGATGGTTTTTGCGATTCATGACCGTAAGCGCTGGATCAATGTCGGGAAGGGTTTGGAAGGGATTCTGAACGATGCGAAGGTCGGAGACATCGGTCGCGCCATGGTTCCACAGCTCAAGGCAGAGGAGTATGGGCCGGCGGCTCTCACGGGCGTTCAGCAGATTGCCGGCGTGATTGCGGCCGATGCGGGCGTGGCTCTGGACGCGCCGGTGCGGCAGACTTATCGCCAGCAAACGGCGCGGCAGAGCAGTGGGCGAGGGTTTGGCATCGGCGGAATTATTTTTTTCCTGGTGATCGCTTTTCTGATCTTCGGTAGAGGTCGCGGCGGTCGTGGTGGCGGTGGTGGCGGAGGTTTGGGCTGGCTTCTGCTGGGGAGCATGCTGGGCGGGGGACGTGGCTTTGGCGGTGGAGGAC
>JALYTE010000262.1 GCA_030854435.1 Acidobacteriota bacterium
CGATGGTCGTCGCTTCTCTGCCCCTGCTGGCGTATCTGCCGCTGATTCGGTTGGATGTGGCGGAGTATGGGCCTCATGCGTGGGACAAGCCGCGGATTTCGATGGTTTCAGATTCTTACCTGGTGATTGTCGAAGGAATTTTGTGGCCAGTGCTGGGGCTGTTGGCTTATACGCTGTGGCGCGGTCGCAGGCGCGAGGTAGAGTCGCGGTTTCCCGTCTGGGAACGGGCCGCGGTGGGAGTGCTGATCGCGTATCCGGTGCTGGGCTTTTTGGTGGGGCTGTGCGGGAGAGGAATGCTGAGTGCGCGCTGCGCGGTTGCGGTGTGTCTGGGTGTCGCAATTCTCGGTGCGGGACTGCTGGCGAGCTGCGCAAAGCCCCGCACGGCGCTGCTGGTGGTGGGAGTGCTGTGCGTCTGGGTGGTGGCGCGCGAGGCGGTCTGCGGGATTGTGTTGGTGCATCAGCGACACGCTTTTTTTCGCCTGCTCGACGCGGTGGAGCGGACGGCTGCACCGGGGGAGCCGGTGGTGGTTGGCGATTCGCTGGTGGTGTTTCCGCTGTACCGGTATGGGTCGGCGGCACTGCGACAGCAGATCGTGTTTCCGGTGGATTTTGAGACGATCGATCGCATCGAACGAGACGATTCGGGCGAGCGGGACATGTGGAGTGGGCGGAATGGGGTGTTTCCGGTGACGATCGCCGCGCCAGCGGAGTTGCTGGGAGCGCGCGAGGAGCGGGTGGTCGTGGCGTCTCCGAAGGGCTGGGTGGCGCGGGATTTAGAGGCGCGCGGATATGCGCTGACCGAGCCCGCGAACGGCGTTCCGTGGGAGTGGCTGGGCGGAGTGTTTACTCCGCTGGCGCACGAGGAGACGCGGATTCTGCTGGCTGCGCCGAAGTAGCGCCGGATCATTTGGCTGAGTTATATTTCGCTACAACCTAGACCGCTTTGGCGAGAGTGACGGCGAAGAAGTGGGCGCGATCGTACAGGGTGCGGTCGACGGCGAAACCGGAACCGGCGAGTAAAGCGGCGACGCTCGCCGCAGTGAACTTGTAACTGTTTTCGGTATGGATCGTTTCGCCCCCGGCGAAGACGATTTTTTCGCCGGCGATGTACACCGTTTGCCCGATCAGGCTTTCGAGATGCATTTCGATCCGCGACGCTCGCGCGTTCCAGCGAACGCGATGCGCGAAGGCGTCGACGTCGAAGCCGGCGGCCAGTTCCCTGTTCAAACGGACGAGAACGTTGCGGTTGAACTCCGCCGTGACGCCCGCGGCGTCGTCGTAAGCGGCAAGCAGCGCTTCGACCGTCTTTCCGTTTCCAGGGGCGACATCGGCTCCGAGCAACAGGCTGTCGCCGGGCCGGAGATGCCCGCGCAGTTTGCGGAGAATTCCGGTCGCTTCCCGCGGCGAGAAGTTGCCAATGCTGGAACCGATGTAGAGCGCGAGAATCTTGTGTCGTTCGGGGCGCTCGATGTCGTAAGGGTCAGTTAGGTAGTTGGCGACTTGCGGGCGGACTGTGACGCCGGGAACCACGGCCGCGAGGGAAGCTGCCGCCTCGTCCAGCGCGGTTGGACTGATATCGATGGGCTGGTACAGCGCTTCGCCGTTGCACTCGACGAATTGACGGAGCAGGATTCCGGTCTTGGTGGCCGTGCCCGCGCCCAGTTCCGCGACCGTGACCGGGGCCGCCAGGTAAGGCGGAAGCCAGGCAGCATTTTCAGCGAGAATCGACCGCTCGGCGCGGGTGAGGTAGTACTCCGGGAGCGCGGTGATCTGCTCGAAGAGCTGGGAGCCGCGCTCGTCGTAGAAAAGCCACGGAGGGAGCGTTTTGGGGAACGCACAGAGACCCGTGAGGGTTTCCGAGAGGACGGCTTCGTTGAGGGTGGGAAGGGTCGCTATGGGCATAGGGGCTAGGCTTTGGGGTGGAGCGGGGTAACTACAGATTCCTTCGCTGCGCTACGAAATGACAGAAAGAAAAGCAAGGACAATTAGCTGGCTGCGTCGCGGGCGAGTCGGAGGCCGCTGAACTGCCAGCGGGTGGAGGGTGGGAAGAAGTTGCGGTAGGTGGCGCGGATGTGGGTCCCCGGCGTAACGCAGGAGCCGCCGCGGAGAACCATTTGCGAGCTCATGAACTTGCCGTTGTACTCGCCCAGCGCCCCCGGCAGCGGGCGATAGCCGGGGTAGCCGGTGTAGGGCGACTCGGTCCACTCCCACACGTCGCCGAACATCTGCTTTAGGCCGGGGTCGTGGCGCGCGGTCGTCGGATGGAGGGCGGTGGATTCGAGCAGATTGCCGGTAGGACGTTGCTGCGTGGCGGCGAACTCCCACTCGAACTCGGTGGGCAGGCGGTGGCCCGACCAGCGGGCGTAGGCGTCGGCTTCAAAGAAGCTGAGGTGGCAGACCGGGGTTTCGGAGATTTCGCCCAGAGGTCGAAATCCGTGCAGGGTATAGACGCTCCAACCGGGCTTCGGGCCGACGTTCGGACTACGCCCGGCGTTTGCACTCCAATAGAGCGGCGCTTGCCAGCCTGCGGCGCGCATAGTGTCCCAGCCCTCGGAGAGCCACAGCTCAGGGCGGGAGTAGCCGTCCTCTTCGATAAAGTCGAGATACTCGGCGCAAGTGACCAGGCGAGAGGCAAGGCGGAAGGGCGCAATGTACACCGGATGGCGCGGAGTCTCATTGTCGAAGGCAAAGCTGTCGATAGCGGCGGGGTCGGGCGTGACGCCAACATCGACGACGCCAGGGTGGTCGGGATCGCCGGGCGTAAAGCCGACCCAATCGAGCGGGGGCGCGATCGCTTCTCCGCGAGCGGGCGCGTGGAGCCGCGTGTAGGCGGGGTGCAGCGGGTTGGTAAAGAGCGCGTGCTTGATGTCGGTGGCGATGAGTTCGAGGTGCTGCTGCTCATGTTCGAGGCCGAGCGCGATGCGGCGCAGGGCTTCGTCCTCGGGCGTATGTTCGAGCAGTCGGGCGATTCCAGTGTCAACGGCTTCGCGGTAGGCGAGTATCCGGTCCAGCGGTGGGCGCGAGAAGGAGGCGCGGAGCTTCTTCTCCGGCATGTCGCCGAGCGATTTGTAGTAGCTGTTGAAGAGCCACAAGAAGTCAGGGTCGAAAGGCCGGTAGGTGGCCACGAACTCGCGCAGCACAAAGGTCTCAAAGAACCACGAGGTATGCGCGAGGTGCCATTTTACCGGCGAGGCTTCCGCGCAGGACTGCACCATGAGGTCTTCCGGCGTGAGCGGCGCGCAGAAGTCCATCGTGGCGGAACGGACGGCCCGAAAGCGTTCGAGCAGCGCGGTGGCTGTGATGTTCTGGGTCAACATTGCAGAATCTCCTTGCCTCAAGGGGCAACCCCGATTCGATGCTCCGGGCCGAGCTTCGTTGCCTGGAAAGGCAGGAGGCGCGGCCAACGTGGGTCGTGCATACGTTCGCGAACAGTGTTGCATAGGCGGAGGGCTATGGGGAAATCTTCGATGAACGCGATCGGGACCGCCGCGACTTTGGACCGTAATTTCGTGCGGGGAAGGGCGTCTTTCCGGCGCGGTTGGCGTCTGTATCTGCATAGACCCGGATGAAGAGGAGATTTTTATGCGCCATTGGATAAGTCCGATAAGAAGTGGGATTGTTGCCATGGCGCTGGGCTGCGCTTTTATCGCGGTCGCGCAAGAGCCGGGTGACCAGGTCGCGGTGCGTGGACAGCTTGCGGGCATGCAGCGCGTGGCGGGCACAGTGACTGCGGTTTCAGGCGATGCGGTCACGGTAAAGGCTGAAGACGGGACGATGTATCAGGTGACGACGACGCCGAACACTCGTCTGATGAAGGGTCAGGGCGTGCCGCTGAAGGTCGCCGACCTGAAGCCCGGCGACGGCGTGATGGCGGCCGGCAACATGGACGCTCCGAACAAAACGCTGCACGCCGCGTTCCTGATTGCGACCGACGCCGAGCAGGTGAAGAGGATGCGCGAGAACCTCGGCAAGACGTACATTGTCGGTAAGGTGACGGCCATCGATGGCGACAATTTGAAGATGACCGTGATGCGGTCGGACGGCGTGGCGCAGACCATCGGGTTCGATGAGACGACGTCGTTCAAGCGCGGCGGGCGGCTGGGGCGCGGCAATG
>JALYTE010000266.1 GCA_030854435.1 Acidobacteriota bacterium
GCAGGCGATAGTGCAAATTTCCTGAAGGTGTATAGCGAGTCTCAGCATTTATGGCTGTTTTTCCCAAGAAAAACGGCACCGCACCGGATTGTCCACTTCCCAGCATCAGGAGATTTGCTCTAATGGAGCCAGATGCCCCCATCTCCATCGCCGCACACCCTCTCTCTCGCCATCACCGGCGCCAGCGGAGCCGTCTATGCCTGCGAGATGCTGCGCGCGCTCGAGGCCGACGCGCGCGTCGAAAAGGTCAACCTCGTCGCCTCCGACAGCGCCCTCCGTGTCCTCGCCGAGGAGCTTCAACTCAGCGGCCGCAACCAGCTCGTTGAAAAACTCCTCGGCCACTCCTCCGAAAAAATAGAGCAGCATCCGGAGTCGGACGTCGGCGCCAACATCGCCAGCGGCAGCTATCCCTCGACCGGCATGATCGTCCTTCCGTGCTCCATGGGCACCCTCGCCGGCATCGCCAACGGCCTCGCCTCCAACCTGATCGAACGCGCCGCCGATGTCTGTCTCAAGGAGCAACGCCCGCTCATCCTGTGCGTGCGCGAAACGCCGCTCAACCTCATCCACATCCGCAACATGGCCGCCGCGACCGAAGCCGGAGCGGTCATTTACCCCTGCGTCCCCACACTGTACGACAAGCCGCAGGACACCGCGGCGATGGCCCGCAACTTCGTCCACCGCGTTCTGCAACACATCGGCCTGCCCCAACCCGGCGCGTTCCAGTGGGGCGTCGAAAGTGTGCTCGTAGAAGAGTAGAGCGAGGTCTCTTTTGTATACCCAGAGTCTCTATACCAGTGCGGATTTGCCTAACGCCGCCGCGTTCCATCTTGAAGTGCGATTGCCGGTCGGCGACCCACAACTGACGCTCGTAGAACAGGACCCCAGCGCCAACCGCAAACACAACGGTGAGCACCGCAATCCACTTCAGGTCCTCATCTATTTGAGCGCCTTCCCGTACTCTTCGCCGAACACCGTGCGCGCCATATCGAAGCGCCCGCCGTCGAACTTGTCCTGCCCCTTCAAGTGCCCGATCGCCAGCAACGCGACCACCCAGTAACTCATGGGCAGCTTCAACGTCTCGCACACCCGCTGCTGCTCGAAGCCTTCCATCGGCGCGGTGTCGTAACCCAGCACCTCGGCCATCAACATCATCGACGTGAAGGCCAGCATCACCTGCTTGTTCAGCCAGCCCGTCATCTGATGTTCCGAAAACCCGGAGAAGTACTCCGGCACGCTGTCCAGCGCCTGCGCCGCATAGCCTTCCGTCATACCGCCCGCGCAGCCCAGCCGCAGCATCTCGTCGAGGTCCTTGCGCCAGCCGTCGCGGTCCCCGCAGGCGACGATCACCGCCGACGCCTCTTCGACCTTGGCCTGGTTGTAGCTCGCCGCGCGCAGCCTGCGGCGCTGCTCCTCCTGCTGCACCACGACGAACCGCCAGGGTTGCATGTTGTAGCCGCTGGGAGCGTGCAGGCCGGCGTCGAGGATCTGACGAAGGTCGCTGGGGGGGACAGGTTTGCCGTCGAAACTGGGCGTTGAACGGCGATCGCGAATCGCTTGCGCCAAAGGTTTCTGTGTCGTCGTCATGAGAATTTCCCCCGGCCTTCTGAATGAAGCTATGGAATCTGGTTCATGTCGCGTTGCGTCAGGGCCAGCGGGTCGGGAGCGTCGGTCTCCGCGAACACCCAGACCCCCTGAAAATCTTTTCGCACCTCTGGATGCGCCTTGACGAACGCCGCCGCGGCCGCTTCGTTGCGCACACGCGCTGCTGCGGCGTCCGGCGAATCCGCCCGCATGTGCAGGATGATATTCACGCGGCTGCCGTCATCGGAGCGGTCCGCGCTCAACCCGGTGAAGTGGAACTCGCCCCCGTTCGCGCCTTTGACCACCAACGGCGTCTCCTTGCCGATGCCGTTGGAAAGCTCCGGCGGCGCGGCCGTCCGCTGCTCGGTCGCCAGCTTGTCCAGATGGCTGCTATCGACGAATCCCGCCGGACGCATCAGCGCGTTGGCCTCCCCATACAGCAGCCACGCCGCCCACGGATGTTTGGCGTCCCGCGCCGCGCGGGCCTCTCTCCAGTACCACAAGCCGTCATGTCCAGCGGCGGTCAGGGCATGGGAGTAAAAACCCGCCATCTTCCACTTCCCACCATCCTGCCGCAGCAGAAACGACAGCAGCCAGGGTTGCGCTCCGCCCGAGGCTTCCACCATCGCAAATCCATAGTTGCCCGGAGGAAGGCCGGGAATCGAAAAGTCGGTTTCGAGCGTGGTCGCGTCCAGCGGGCATGTAAACTCCGCATCGCCCGGCGCGTCGGCTTTGCGCGCGGTCGCGTCGAGCGAGTAGACCGAAGTCACGCCGAGCGTTTCGCCCGCGATCCTGGTCGCGGTGGTCCGAATCAGGAACTCGCTGCCGCTAAAATTCGACGCATACTCCGCCACCGTGGCCGCGCGAACTTTGGCGGCATCGTTGGCCTGCACGGCGTTCGCCAGGGTCAGCGCCGTAGCAACGAGGGCGTCCTGCAGCGCCGGCGGCATCTTGGCCTGTGTGGTGCAGACCTCGGC
>JALYTE010000422.1 GCA_030854435.1 Acidobacteriota bacterium
GTCTTAGCCGGCTCGCGTCCGACAGCGAAATCACGGCGATGCGCGCCTGCGGCATGGGCGTCATGTCGTTCATCCGCATCGTCAGCATCTTCGTCGCGCTGGCCTGGGCGGCGGGCCTGGCGAACACGCTCTACATCGCCCCTCACGCGGCGTCGGCGCTGTTGCAGTTTGAAGAGCAACGCAAAAATACTCAGGCGTCCCTCGAAGTCCAGCCGCGCGTTTTCTACGAAGACTTCAAGAACTACGTGCTCTATGTGCAGGACGTCCGCCCGGCACCCGGCGCGGCCCTGTGGCGGCACGTCTTTCTCGCCGACCTCACCCAGCCCGCCACGCCGCACATCGTCACCGCCGACGAGGCCTACGTCGTCAGCGGCGGCGCGCAAACGCTGCAACTGCACCTCACCGACGGCTCCCGCCACGACATCTCGCCGACCAACCCGAACCAGTACGACATCTCCACCTTCGCCTCCTCCGACCTGCCCATCCAGACCGGCCAGCAGGAAGACGCACATCTCACGCGCCGCGATACGCCGATCAAAGCGCTCGGCATTCGGCAGCTTTGGGACCTCGCCCACGGACCTGGCAACACCCGCCGCTATGCCATCGAACTCAACAGCCGCTTTTCGTTCCCCACGGCGTGCTTTGTGCTGATGCTGGTCGGCGTTCCGCTCGGCCTCTCTTCCAATCGCGGAGGCAAGGGGACGGGCTTCGTTCTCACGCTATTTCTGGTCCTGCTCTACTACGTTCTCTCGGAAGTCGGCGTGGCGCTCGCGACCCAGGGCAAGCTCTCTCCCTTCATCGGAGTGTGGGGCGCGAACCTCCTTTTCACCGCCGCCGGTCTGCTACTCGTTCAGCAACTATCGCGCGGAGGCGTCGCTCTCGGCGTGCTTTCAAGTTGCGGACAAGGCATCGGCAACTTCTTTCGCCGATTTCGCGGCAACACGCCTCAGGGCTTTGAAGTGCCCGTCGTCGGCGGCCTCATGCAGCGCGTGCGCCGCGGCCTGCGCATCCGCTTCCCGCTCATCCTCGACGAGTTGGTGATGCGCAGCTTCGTGCAAAACTTCGTCCTTGTCCTCTTCGCGCTTTCGTCGCTGTTCCTCATCTTCACGTTCTTCGAGCTCATCGGCGACATCATCAAATTCCGCACGCCCCTGGTAACTGTCGGCGAATACCTGCTCAACCTCATTCCCTTCGTCCTCTACAACGTCACGCCGCTGTGCTCGCTGGTCGCCGTGCTCATCACGTTCGGAGCGTTCAGCCGCAGCAGCGAACTCACCGCCATGAAGGCCACCGGCATCAGCCTCTACCGCATCATCGCGCCGGTGCTGCTGGTCGCCGCGCTGCTTTCGGTCGCGCTATTTTCCTTCGACGAACTCTATCTCCCCACCGCCAACCGCCGCCAGGAAGCGTTGCGCTCGGTCATCAAGGGCAAACCCGCGCAAACGTTTCTGCGCCCCGACCGCCAGTGGATTTCCGGCCAGAACTCCCGCAGCGGCGAACCGTCGCGCATCTTCTACTACCAATACTTCGACCCCTACAAGAACGTCTTCGCGAACCTCACCGTCTTCGAGTTTCAACCCGGCGGTTTCGTGCTCGGACGTCGCATCTTTGCCTCCACCGTGCATTGGGACGAGCACATCCAGCGCTGGATCTTCGCGAACGGATGGCAGCGCACCTTCAACGGCGAAACCATCGGCACCTACCAGCCCTTCACGCTTTCGAGCTTCCCTGAAATCCACGAGCAGCCCAGCTATTTCAAAAAGGAAGACCTCCAGTCGCAACAGATGTCCTACGCCGAGCTCTCGCGCTACATCGGCGACCTGAAACAAAGCGGCTTCGACACCATGGGCCTGCGCGTCCAACTCAACCGCAAGCTCGCCTACCCGCTCATCACGCTGGTCATGGCCATGCTTGCCATTCCCTTCGCCCTTTCCGCCGGCAAGAAAGGCAGCCTGGCGGGCGTAGGAGTGGCCATCGGCGTCGCTATCTCTTACTGGGTCGTCGCCGGCGTGTTTGAAAATCTCGGCAACGTCAACTCGCTGCCCGCCGTTCTCGCAGCATGGTCGCCCGACCTGCTCTTCAGCATGGCGGGAGCGTATCTGCTGCTGCGCACGCCAACGTAAAAATCGGCATGCAAAACAAAGACTGTCATCTCGACCGAAGTCTTCGCGCTCTTTGAATCAAATACTATTGTCATCTCGACCGAAGTCTTCGCGCTCTTTGCGAAGACGCAGTGGAGAGATCCCAGCATTTCGCTCGTCCCACCCAAATCAAATACACTGGAAACAACATGACCCTCACGAACCTCACCCGTACGATCCTCTCGCTATCCCTCCTCGGAGCGCTCTCCCTTTCCGCGCAAACCGCAGCCCCCACCGCCAAAGCTCCGGTACACCACGCCACTGCGGCGACGGCCCGCAGTGCCGCGACCACCGCAGGCGGCTGCGCGACGGACGTTCCCGCGTTCTCGCCAAAGATTCCGGCCCTGCCGGCCGCCACGCCATGCGCCAAGCGGCTGATGACCTTTACCACTTCGCCCGGCGTCAAGCTGGACTACGTCTCTCCGCTCATCACGCCGGAGGTGCGCGAAAGCCTCGGAATGAGCCCCGTGACATTCTCGCTCGACTACACCGAAATCAAAGTCGGTGCAGGCGCGCTTGCCCTGCCGCGAAAGTATTACACGGTGAACTACACCGGCTACCTGCTCGACGGCACCAAGTTCGACTCCTCGCTCGATCCCGGCAAGACGCCCTTCTCTTTCCCCATCGGCGCGCACAGGGTCATCGCCGGTTGGGACCTCGGTCTTCAAGGCATGCACCTCGGCGGCAAGCGCCGTATATTCATCCCCTGGCAACTGGCCTACGGCGACCGCGGCAAGCCTCCCATTCCGGCGAAGGCGGACCTGATCTTCGACGTTGAGCTCATCAGTCAGAGCGACACAGACCCCAACGAGAAGACGCAGCCCGCACAGCCGAAGCCAGCGACCGACTCCAAGCCTGCGACGGCGAAACCCTCAACTCCTCCGCCCACGCAGAGCGCAACGCCGGAAAGCACAGCCAAGCCCGCCGCTCCCAAACAATAGCTGTCACCTGACCCTAGGGATGCCCTGATGAGTTCAGACGTTCGTAATACCGGAGTAGCAGCGGGCTTCAGCCCGCGGTAAATGGCCCGAAAATCCGACGGGCTTTAGCCCCGGAGGGACTACAGCAGACTTAATCAGCCTTCCTTAACCACTAATCCGGGTGCCCCATGTCCGGAACTTCGGACATGGGTTCTCCAATCACCCCGAGTCCCCCAACTCCCCGAAGCATCCAAACAAACACATGCTTGACCGCCTGCGCCCGCTCTTCCCGTACCTCAAGCGTTACTGGCGCAGCTTTGCCTGGGGTGGCATCGCGCTCATCATCTACAACGTCACCAAGGCGATCGTCCCGATCATCGTCGGCGGCGCGATCGACGACCTCCGCCTGCACCTCAGCGCCGCCATCATCGCGCGCTCCGGCCTCAAGCTGCTGGGCATCGCGGCGGTCTCGGGGACGTTCCTCTACCTCACCCGCCAGATCATCATCGGAGCCTCCCGCGAGATCGAGTTCGACCTGCGCAACGACCTCTTCGCGCACCTCGAAACCCAGCCTCCAGGCTTCTTCCAACAGCACCGCACCGGCGACATCATGGCGCGGTCGACCAACGACCTGAACGCGGTCCGCCAGCTCCTCGGCCCGGCAATCATGTACAGCGCCAACACCATCGTCTTCACCGCCGCCGCGCTGCCGTACATGATCCGCCTCAGCCCCAAACTGACGCTGTTCGCGTTCGTCCCGCTGCCCTTCGCGTCGGTGCTGGTGCAGTATTTCGGCGCGCGCATCCACACCCGCTTCGAGCGCATCCAGGCCATGTTCTCCGACATCTCCGCGCAGGCCGAAGAGAACTTCTCCGGTGCCCGCCTCATCCGCGCCTTCGCGCAGGAGCAAGCGCAGATCGAAGCCTTCGAGCGCTCCAACCAGGAGTACATTCGCCGCAGCCTGCGCCTCGCGCGCCTGATGGCGATGCTCTGGCCGACCCTCGAATTCGTCCTCGGCCTTTCGCTGATGATTACGCTGCTGGTCGGCGGCCACGAAGTCGCCAACCACCACATCACGGTCGGCCAATTCACCAGCTACAACGTCTACATGGTGCAACTCATCTGGCCGATGATCGCCATCGGCTGGGTCGTCAACCTCGTCCAGCGTGGGGCCGCATCGGTGGTCCGCATCGACGCGCTCATGAAGCAGCGGGCTACCATCAACGACGACCACGCTTCTTCAGCTTTGTCATTCCCTCCACTTGGCTTGTCATTCCGTACCCTGAGCTTGTCGAAGGGGGAGGAATCTGCTTTTGGCACCACCACAATCCTCGGCGAAATCGAGTTCCGCGACCTCACCTTCGCCTACACCGCCGACGCCGACACGCTCTCGAACATCAACCTCCTCATCCCCGCAGGCTCCAGCATCGCCATCGTCGGCCCCACAGGCTCGGGCAAATCCACCCTCGTCTCGCTCATCCCACGCCTCCACGACGCCGAGCTAGGAATGGTGCTGATCGACGGCATTCCGGTGCGCGAATATCCACTTGCCACGCTGCGCCACGCGATAGGTTTTGTGCCGCAAGAAACCTTTCTCTTCTCCGAAAGCATTCGCGAAAACATCGCCTTCGGGACCCCCGCCGCGACCGACGACGAGATTTACGCCGCCGCCGAGACGGCCCACATCGCGACCGAGATCTCCGAGTTCCCACACGGCTTCGCGACACGCGTCGGCGAGCGCGGCATGACGCTTTCGGGCGGCCAGAAGCAGCGCACCGCCATCGCCCGCGCTGTCCTGCGCGACCCGCCGATTTTGATCCTCGACGACGCGCTCGCCAGCGTCGACACCTACACCGAAGAGCAAATCCTCAACTCCCTGCGCGACGCCATGCAGGGCCGAACCACCATCCTCATCTCGCACCGCGTGTCTACAGCCCGAAGTGCGGATAGAATTGCCGTCCTCGTCGCGGGCCGCATCGTCGAACTTGGCACTCACGAAGAGCTCCTCGAACGCGACGGCTACTACAGCAACCTGTTCGACAAGCAGCGCCTCGAAGAAGAGCTGGCGACCGCCAACTGAGCAGCTCGCCGTTGCTTTTCTTTCTGTCATCCCCGCAGGGAATCTGCGGTTGCGGTTGCCGTTGCTTTTCTTT
>JALYTE010000320.1 GCA_030854435.1 Acidobacteriota bacterium
GAAGGTCGCCGCCCCGCGCGATACGCTTCACATCCAAGCGCATGGCGACTGAAGTCGCGGTCTCGCAAAGAAATACGCGGCGCGAGGAAGATCGAGCGAGTCAACCTGCGGCCGAGGCACATCGACTTTTGAACTACGTTCTCGATACCGACGTCATCTCGCAGCTCTCCAAAGAGCGTCCGCATCCGGGAGCCTATGCATGGATTCAGGGCCAACGGGATGAGACCGTCTTTCTGAGCGCCGCCACTTTGTTTGAGATTCGCTTCGGTGTGGAAAGAATGCCGCCGGGAAAGAAGCGCGACAAAGTGGGAGAGTTCGTTGCGACAGCAGTTCCGCGAAAATTTCCGCACCGCATCATTCCCATCGAGCGACACGTTGCGGACCTCGCCGCGCGCATCTTGGCCCGCTCCCTGCGCGAGAACTGGGGCATGGATTCCATGGACGCCATCATCGGCGCGACCGCAATGGCAAACGGCATGGGCGTTGCGACGCTAAATCGCAAGCACTTTGAGCGGTTGGGCGTGCAGTTGGTCGAGTTCTAAACCTGCAATCGGTGGGGAGCAGTGGATATAACGAAAAATATTCACACGAGAATAGCCGTTGTTTTGGGCACCCGGTTTGTAGTTCGTTGGGCGTTCCGTCGTGCGTAAAGATTTGGGTGAGGATTCATCGTCTATTCGCAGAGGCGCTTCCAAAGTGGACTAAGCTGAGAGCGGCTGGGGGTGTAGGCCCGCCGAGGAGACTTGTGAGCCAGACCGTTTTCGTGCTCGAAGATGATGCGGACATCAGCCGGTTGGTACAGTACCACCTGGAGAAGGCCGGCTTCGCCGTGCGCATCTTCGAGACCGGACGCACCGTCGTTTCCGAAGCCGAGCGCACGCCGCCCACGCTGTTTCTGCTCGACGTGATGGTGCCCGAAGGCGACGGCATGGACCTCTGCCGCAGGCTGCGCGCGCACGCCACACTGAATGCGGTGCCCATCATTTTTCTCACCGCGCGCGCTGCCGAGAACGACCGTGTACGCGGCCTCGAACTGGGCGCGGACGACTACATTACCAAACCCTTCGGGACGCGCGAACTGGTCGCCCGTGTGCGCGCGGTGCTGCGCCGCAGCGGGCCCAAAGCCGAGGGTGCCGAGGCGGCAGTACTCACCATCAACGACCTGACGATCGACTCCGGTGCGATGCAGTTGCGCGTCAAGGGCGAACTCGTCGTCATGACCACGACCGAGTTTCGGCTGCTCGACTATTTGGCGCGGCATCCCGGACGCATGTTCAGCCGCGACCATCTGCTCGATGCGGTGTGGGGCGATTCGCGCTTTGTGACGCCGCGCAGCGTGGACGTTTATGTGCGCCGCATTCGCGAGAAAATCGAAACCGACCCCGAGACTCCGCGCTACTTGAAAACGATGCGTGGGGCGGGCTACCGGTTCGAGATTCCCAAGGGCGGTCAGGCACTGGTCGAGGTCAATGACTCCGCCGAAGCCGTCGCGTCGGTCGACCCCGCAGCGTGAGGCGGACGGAGTGAAGCACAGGGTGGTCCGCGTCGATAAAATGCGCTCTATGAGATGGACAGCGATATGAGACGCAGCCTGTTTTTCGCTTTGCTGGTCCGGCTGCTGGTGGGTTTCGCGGCCGTCGCGGTGCTGTGGTACTGGCTGCCGCGCTGGTGGATCGACGCGGCCGTGGGGCTGCTGGTCGCCGCCGCTGTTGCGTGGTCATGCTCGCGACTGTTGGTGCGAGATTTCGCCGCTCTCGAACAGGCCGCGCGGAACTCCTCCGAGCAAGACGCCGTGCTGGCGTGCCCGAAGTTTCGCGAGTTGGATGGACTGGCGACGGCGTTGGAAAACTCCGCGGCCCATGCAGCGCGCGGGCTGGCGCAGAGTGTCGAGGGCAGGCGCGAACTGGAAGCGCTGCTCGACTCCATGCAGGACGCGGTGGTCGCGGTCGATGCGTCCGGTCGGATCCAGTGGACCAACGAGCCGATGCGGAAGTTGATACCGGGAAATCCTGCCAGCTCGGTGCGCGTAGGCCACGCGCTGGTGCAGACCATTCGCGACCCCGAGGTGCTGGCCTGCGTGAGCGCCGCACTCGGCACGCAAGAGGTCGCGGAAGGTCGCGCGATGGCGGTCGTGCCGGGTCGAATCTTCGACGTCAGCGCGGCCCCCATGCCGCAGGGAGGCGCGGTCGCCGTACTGCGCGACGTGACACGCGTGGAGCAGATGGAACGCGCGCAGAAAGATTTTGTGGCCAACGTTTCGCATGAGTTGCGCACGCCGCTGACGTCGATCTCCGGGTACGTCGAGACGCTCCTCGAAGACGAACCCGACGGCATGGCGCGCGAGTTTCTGGGCACGATCCGGAAGAATGCGGTGCGCATGAATCGCTTGACCGAAGACCTGCTGGTGCTGGCGCGCGTCGAGTCCGGCGAACATGCGGTGCGTCCGGTGCGGGTGCGGGCGTTGGCGCTGGTCAACGAGGCCTACGATTCGATCGCCGGACTGGTGCGCGACTCCGGCGCGGAACTGGAGTTGCACGAAGTCGTCGACACCGAAGTGATGGCGGACATGGACGCCGTCGTGCGCGTGCTGACCAACCTGATCGAGAACGCCACAAAGTACGGACGCGGCGAATTCGAGACGCGCATTGTGGTCTCTGCCATTCGCACCGAAGACCGGCCGAACATGGTGCGCTTCAGCGTGCAGGACTTCGGCCCGGGCATTCCGTCCGAGCACATCGGACGGCTGTTCGAGCGCTTCTATCGCGTGGACAAAGGGCGTTCGCGGGAGTCGGGCGGAACGGGCCTGGGCCTGGCCATCGCGCGCCGCCTGACCGAGGCGCAGCACGGCGAAATCTGGGTCGAAAGCGAACTCGCGCACGGCAGCATGTTCTGCTTCACGCTGCCGGTGGCGAACGGCGTCGATCAACTTGCGCTGGACCTTGCCGTCGGAACTTAGTCGAGGCATAGTGCGGGCGGTTTTGGGTGTACATTTATTTTTTGGGTTGCACCTTAATCAGTGCGGTTCTCCCTGCGCACAATTTACCGGACGGTCATCTCTTTTTCATAAACTTGCCGATAGATAGAACAAGCCTGCGGTCCGCTGCGTCAAAGAGTAAGCTGGCGAAAAGGTTGGGCAAAATGCGCGTCAAGTTTCGCTACAGTCTCGACGAATTGAAAGGCCGGTTGCTGGTGATGGCCAGCCTCGCGGAGCAGTCGATTCAACGTTCGATCGAGGGCTACTGCGGACGCGATATGGCGATGTGCGACCTCGTTGTCCACTCCGAGATGGCGATCAACCGGCTACAGCGCGAGATCGACCAGAAGGCGCTCGACCTGCTGGCGACCGAACAACCCATGGCGATCGATCTTCGCTTCATCATGGCGGTGCTGCGCATCAACGTGGACCTCGAACGGGTCGGCGACCAAGCGGTCAACATCACCGAACGCGCGCGCGAAATGATGTCGCTGCCGGAGACGGATTTGCCCGTCGATATTCCCCGGCTGGCATCGTTGGCCGGTGCGATGGTGCGCCGCGCGCTACAGGCCTTCATCGAAGGCGACGCGGCGCTGGCGCAATCCGTGCTGATGCTCGACGACCAGGTGGATGACCTGAACCGCGAGGCGTCGCGGTCGCTGATCGCGTTGATCTCGCAAAGGCCGGAACTCACGACCCAGGCGCTGAGCGCGCTGATCGTCGCCAAGAACCTCGAGCGCATCGGCGACCACGCGACCAACATCGCCGAAGACGTCATCTTCTGGGTGATGGGCGCGGACGTGCGCCACGGCGCGCCGATGGTGGCAGAGTTGGAAACCAGCGCGGTCTAGCAGGGCGCTGAAACGCCCTGTTTTGAAATAGTCCCTCTTGAGTCGCGAACGCTTTTCTGTCGGCAAGAAAAGCAACGCAGCGGCACCCGTTCTCGGATAAAATCCGAGTGTGGGAAGGGAAGGTGTTGCGATGAGTACGTCACGCGAAGATGGGTGGTTGGACCGGTGGTGGACACTACTGCTAATTCTTTTTGGGATCGGCTTTGTCGTCGTTCTGATGGCATTCTCGCCGAGGATCTGACGGCGAGTGCGACAGCAGAAACAGATTCCCTGCGGGAATGACAGAAAGAAAAACAAGAACAAAAGCCAACGAGGCTAGCGACTGCGGCTGCCGTGTGAGGACCCCGCGGGCGGTGGATAGTTGGGCTTGCGTTTGGGTTTGACAGCGTCGGCGGGAGGCGCGTCCACCGCAACTCCGCGGTGCAACTGGACGGCGTCGGCGATCGCGTATTTCAGCTTCTCGATGCCCTCTCCCGTGACCGGGGAGATGGTGAAGAGCGGCAGTTTTTTGCGCCTGGCCATCGCGGTGAGCGCTTTGAGCTTGGCTGGATTTGCGATGTCGGCTTTCGCGGCCACTACTAGCGTGGGCTTGGCGGCGAGGGCGGGGTCGAAGGACTTGAGTTCGGCGGTGATGAGGTTGTAGTCGGCCACGGGGTCGGGACGAGCGCTGCCGGAGGTTTCAGTGGCGTCGGAGACGTCGACCAGGTGGACGAGGACGCTGGTGCGCTCGATGTGTTTGAGGAACTGCACGCCTAACCCTGCGCCCAGATGTGCGCCTTCGATCAGGCCCGGCATGTCGGCGACGGTAAAGGATTTTTCGTAGGGAAAGTCGCCCACCTGGACGACGCCGAGGTTGGGTTCGAGCGTGGTGAAGGCGTAGTTGGCGATCTTGGGCTTGGCCGCCGAAAGCACCGAAATCAACGTCGATTTGCCGACGTTGGGGTAGCCGACCAGGCCCGCGTCGGCGAGCAGGCGGAGTTCGAGGCGGAAGTTGCGGGCCTCGCCGGCGCGCCCGAGTTCGTGCTCGCGCGGGGCCTGGTGCGTGCTGGTCGCAAAGTGCTGATTGCCGCGACCTCCCCGGCCGCCTTTAGCAATGACGATTTCTTCGTTGGGATGGGCGAAGTCGTGGATTAACTCGCCGGTATCGTCGTCGTAGAGCAGCGTGCCGACGGGGACTTTGAGGACGGTGTGCTCGCCCGCGTGGCCGGAGCAGTTGGAGCCGAGGCCGTGGCCGCCGCGCTGCGATTTGTGTTCGGGGTTGAAGCGGAAGTGGACCAGCGTGTTGTGGGAAAGCGAGGACGCCATGAGGATATCTCCGCCGTGGCCGCCGTCTCCGCCCGACGGGCCGCCGCGCGGAACGAACTTTTCGCGGCGAAACGCCATGCATCCATTGCCGCCGTCGCCTGCTTTGACGCGGATTCGTGCTTCATCGATGAACATTCGCACTCCAACTACTCCAGTGTAACGAAGCGGCGAGAAAGAGCCTCGTTTTGCACCGTTCAGGAGCAAATTATCTAAAAACTAATCCCGCGCCGGGTTGCTTGCCTGCTACACTTTCTGCATTCACGACCCGCTTTCTGCGCCCATCGCTTCAGCCGGTGAAGGAAATCTCGCAAATTGCGAATCCGAGAAGCAGGAAGAAATACTGTAGCGACGACGCCAATGATCCTTTGCATGGAAACTTAATGTGCTGGGGCGATCCTAAACTTTAGGAGGCATTATGACGAGCACGAACTTTAGCAGCAGGTTTTCACAATGGGCGATGGCCGCGATGGCGACAGTTGTACCTGCGATTGGGTTTGCCGGAGCGCGAAAGGCATTGTTGCTCGCGCTCATTGTCGTCGTAGTCAACGGAGCATTTGTGCTTCCAGTAACACACGCGCAGCAAACCCTCGGGGCCGTCAGCGGCAGCGTCACCGACGCGACCGGAGCCGTCATTCCCGGAGCCAGCATCACCCTAGTCAACGACCAGACGACAGCCACCCGGTCAACCACCAGCAACAACACCGGAACCTACTCCGTTCAGGACCTCTTCATCGGCACGTATACGCTGACGATCGCGGCGCCGGGTTTCAACACGCAACGGCTTAACGGCGTCCGCGTTCAGGCCGACCGCACCGCGACCCTCAGTATCCGTCTCAAACCGGGCGCGGTCTCCACCACGGTCGACGTCACGGCTACGCCCCAGCTCAACACGGTCGATACAACCAACGGCTACGTGCTCGATTCGGCCACTATCGAACTCACGCCTCTGGGCACTGGCTCGTTCACCCAACTGGCCACGCTCGGCCCCGGCGTTCAGGCCGATCTGCTCGCCGACACTGGCACCAACACCGGCCTCGGCAACCAGAATATCTACTCCAACGGCCAGCGCCTCTCCAGCAATACCTTCACCTTCAACGGCGTCGTGACCAACAATCTTTTCAACGGTGCCTCCTCCAGCCAGGTTACGGAGAGCCGTGCCGTCCTCAACACCGGCGAGTCCTTCCAGTCCAACGGCGCCATCCGCACCAATACGTCGATCTTCGACGCCATCGGAGAATCCCTGCCCACGCCGCCCCAGCAGACCATCGCCGAGGAGCGCGTCAACACCTCGATGTTCGACGCGGCTCAGGGAGCGACAGCGGGCGCCCATATTGACGTCACCACCAAATCCGGCACCAATGTTCTCCACGGCTCGGTCTATGGCAACTTCGAGACGTCAAAGCTCAACGCCAACCCGTTCTTCAATAAACAGACGGGAAATCCCAACCCCGACCTTCACCGCTATCTCGCCGGCGCCGAACTCGGTGGCCCCATCCTCACCAACAAACTCTTCTTTTACGCCAGCTACCAGTACACGCGCGATCGCGACCAGCTCAACTCGCGAACGTCGTACTTCGCTCCGCTGGGCATTACCGACGACCGCAGCGTCGCCGGTCTCCAGCCAGTTCTTGCGGCCGCAGGTCTTCCTCCCGGCACCCCCATCGACCCTGTCGCGCTCGCCTACCTACAAGCGAAGTTGCCCGACGGGCAGTTCCTCATCCGATCGCCGGCATCGACCCTTGCACGGGTCAACTTTACTGGGCCCGCGTCGAAGTTCCAGGCCGACCAGGCCAACGGCAACCTCAACTTCGTCGTCTCGAATAAGGACACCATTTCCTCCAAGTACTATTTTCAGCAGGATCCCACCGAAAGCCCCTTCTCGAGCACATCGCTGCTCGGCTTTCCGCAGAAGTTCCATGCCGGCAGCCAAGTCTTCTCGCTGGAGAACACCACCATCCTGTCGCCGCGCTTCACCTGGAATCAGAAGGCCGGCATCGTTCGCCAGACTGTGACCTCCTTCACGGGCCAACCGTTTGGGCCCTCGGCTGTCGGCATCAATCTTTTCGGGAGCCCGCTTCTACCGGGCATCTCAATCCTCGACGCCAACGGACGCTCGCTCGATATCGGCCCCACCTCGAACTTCGCCAACACCGGCTTTGCGCAAAACACCCTGGAGTTCACGTCCACCGTCAACTATGTGGTGGGAAAACATTCCCTCTCTTTCGGCGGCAACTTTGACTTCACCCAGCTCAATATCCTCAACCGCGCCAACCAGGTGGCGACGCTCTCCTTTAACAGCATCGGCGACTTTCTCACCGGCGGCCCGCTGCGCACCGGTGCCGGAAACTCGGTTTATTTTCAGGGTGCCAGCAACCGCTACTACCGGTCCCCGCAGATCGGCGCATACGCTCAGGACCAGTGGAAGGCGACGCCCGCGCTCACCATCACCGCCGGCATTCGCTACGACGATGACGGTGGCCTCTATGAAAAGTACGGCAATCTGGTCAACTTCAATCCCAGTAAGTACTCCTACAACCTGGCCAGCGACACCATTCTCAACAGCGGTCTGGTCGTAGCCGGCAACAACAAGCAGTTCGGCACCCCCGGCGCCACCAATTCCACCCTTACAAACAAGCAGTACGGTTTTGGGCCTCGTATCGGTCTGGCCTACAGCGTCAATCCCAAATTGGTGGTTCGCTCCGGCTTCGGTCTCTATTACGACCGCGGCGAGTTCTTTACCGAGTTCTCGCCGTCGGCCGGCAACGGCTTCAACGGCCCGTTCGGCGTTACCCTACAACCGCCGTTCGTGCAAGCGGTCCTCGCAACCGCCAGCAGCACCTCGGAGAATCCCTTCGGCACTAGCCGCCCGGTCGTCGACACCAACCCGGCCGATTTCATCAATAACCTTCCCAATCAGGCCGCTCTCATCGGCGATCCGACAAATCCGGGTAATGGAGCTGCGCCTTATCTCTTCGGCGCGTATGCCGCCAACAACAAGCTCCCTTACACCGAAAACTGGAGCCTTGACATCCAGTACCAGGTCCTCCCATCGATCGTCGCCACTGTCGGCTACACGGGCAACCACGGCGTTCATCAGACGGTCCCCATACCCTTCAATCAACCGCTGGTTGCCACGCCGCAGTCTCCCGTCAACGGTCAAATCTACAGCTACGGCTATAACGCCACCGACGCAAACGGCAATACGCTGGTCTCTGAGCCCTTCAACACCTCTACCGGTGGCA
>JALYTE010000345.1 GCA_030854435.1 Acidobacteriota bacterium
GGGGCGAACGTGGCCCAACACGGCCAAAGCCTTACGGAGAACGTTGATGCCGAGCGCTCCCAAGCGGTCATGCAACTCGCCGGGATGCAGGACTCTCTGTGATCGCGAGCCGTACTGCCCGAAGCACAGTCGGCAGACACGGCGCGAACGGGATGAGCAAAGGGGGTCGCCGACAACACGTGGGTATGACGCGGACCACCGCAGGCTGCGGATTCTCTGCTTCCAACGAGACCAATGGCGATGTGTGGATTGCGGTTGGGAACCGGACGTTGTGGCGGACTGCCGTCGGTTCGAGTTGGGGGACCCGCCTGCGGAGAGGGTATTGGACGAACTGCGCCAACGGCTGAAGCGTGGCGACCGGCATCTGCACGCCGACCATGAGATTCCGATTGCGGTCAGGCCGGACCTTCGGCTGGTCGTCGGCAACCTGCGAACCCGGTGCGACCGATGCCATAACCGGAAGACGCGGCTGGAGACAGCAGCGGGTAGGGGGTAGGGCGGGTCAAATCCCTACGGACCTCGGCCCGATACCATCGCGGCCCTTTCTGTGAAAATCCGCGAAATTGAAATTTCACTAATTGCACCAAGAGATGCCTCACCCTGGCGGCAGGCCGTCCCAGCTAAGTAATTGCAGCCATTGCGGAAAGCCGTTCGGCGCGCGCGCCCTCCGGAAGCACGTCGGAGTTTGTGCGAGCGCTGCACAAACCCCAGCACAAACTACCCGTGCACAAACTACTCGCACACAAACTGCCAGGAATAAGGCCGACACGGTGAGGGGGCGAATGCCCAAAGCCGCTGGCCGGAAACTGGCCGAGGGGGACACGCGGAAGGTTGGTGCGCACAGGCTCGCCGCCCAGATTGCAACGGAGCAGAAAGCGTCGCCGGGATTGCCGCCGTGTCCCGAGCACCTGAAGGGGCGGGCGCGGGAAGCATGGAATTTCTGGTCGGAGGAGTTGGCGTCGATGGATCTGGACCGGCGACCTGACGCGCACATGTTGGAAGGCTGCTGCGTCGCTTACGATGCGGCGGTGGATGCTTACGAGACGATCCTGAAACAGGGCAGGCTGATCGCAAAGAAAGCTATCGACCCGGCGACGAACAAGTTGGTGGTCGTGGACGTGAAACCGCACCCGGCAGTTCGGCAGGGAAATCAGGCGTGGGCTCTGATGCGGTCCTTCTGTTCCGAGTTCGGTTTGTCACCGGTCAGCAGAATCAGGCTTTCGATTGAGAAAGAAGACGCGGGCGACGCGGACCTGCTGGAACTGCTGGGGCGCCCCCGAGAGAAGCGAACGCCGCCGCCGGTCGTGGTGCAGTGATGAAAATCGAACTCTGGCCCATCGATAAGCTGATCCCGTACGCGCGGAATGCGCGGAAGATCCCGCAGGCCGCTATCGACAAGGTTGCCGCCAGCATCAAAGAATTTGGTTGGCGTCAGCCGATCGTCGTGGATGCCGACCGGGTGATCGTTGCCGGCCACGTGCGCCTTCTGGCGGCAAAGCAACTCGGCGAGAAGAAGGTCCCGGTTCACGTCGCAACCGGTCTTACTCCGGGACAGATCAAAGCTTTCCGACTGATGGACAACCGCAGTCACCAGGAGAGCGGCTGGGATATGGAACTGCTCGCGCCCGAGATGGCCGAGTTGCAGGCGTTGAGTATCGACGCCGCGCTGACCGGGTTCGATGCCGACGAGATTTCAAAGTTTCTCGATCCGGGAACTTCGGATGGGAAGCCACCCGAGTCGTTCAAAGAATACGACGAGACGATCCCAACGGAGCACGAGTGCCCCAAGTGCGGTTACACCTGGAGCGGGGCGGCTGCGCCGAAGCCCGAAGCCGCAGAGGAAGCGCCCTGACGCCATGGCGACGCGAGTCATGCACCAGACGAACGGCCAGCACCGCAACCAGGGCGACGTGCTGAACAAGGCGTGCCCGTCGATCAAGAGTCGCCCTGCGGATCTCTCGGTCCAGACCGACGACCAGCCAGAGTTGCCGCGTCAGGCCACAGCGGACAAGCCGCCCTATCGCGTGCCGTCGATGGCCGAAGTGGCGGCGATCTCGTGGAACGGTTTCACGGTGGCGTCCACGTTTTCGGGATGCGGCGGATCGTGCCTCGGCTACCGCATGGCTGGCTTTAAGGTGGTCTGGGCGAACGAGTTCGTTCCCGCGGCTCAGGATTCGTATCGGGCCAACATGAGCGCGGACGCAATTCTCGACGGTCGCGATATCAGGATCGTCCAGCCGGAAGAGATTCTTCAGGCGACCGGCCTGGCCCGAGGGGAGCTTGACCTGTTTGACGGGTCGCCCCCTTGCCAGGCGTTTTCAATGGCGGGCCACCGCGAAAAGGGATGGGGACAGAAGAAGACCTATGAGCACGGCGCGCAGCAGTGCAACGAGACGTTGTTCGATGAATTCATCCGGCTGCTGCGCGGACTTCAGCCGAAAACCTTCGTCGCGGAAAACGTCGGTGGACTTGTAAGAGGCACGGCCAAAGGCTGGTTCATCGAAGTGCTGCGCGCGCTGAAGGCTTCGGGGTACCGCGTGTCGGCCAGGTTACTCGATGCTCAGTGGCTCGGCGTTCCGCAGATGCGCCAGAGAATCATCTTTGTTGGTGTTCGGGAGGATCTCCAGCGGGACCCGGTTCACCCGGAGCCGCTCCGATATCGCTACTCAGTCCGCGATGCTCTGCCGCATCTGACAGCCTGCAAAACGGTTGCACACGGCTACACACGCGAAGACACGCTGAGCCTTCAGAAGCCAGCCCCTTCGCTCACCATGACCAACGGGGCCTCCTATCAGCAGCATCACGTGCAGTCGGAGACGATGCTGCCGAGCGATGCCTCGTCCCCCGTGACGGAACTGACGGGCCGCGTTGGCTCGAAGTTCAAACGGAAGAAGATCAGTCTCGATGGACCGCTCAATAC
>JALYTE010000356.1 GCA_030854435.1 Acidobacteriota bacterium
TGGTGGGAGAGGTGGCGGTGAATGTGCATGGATACGTTCGCGCCACTCATGACCTGGACATCTTTATTCGGCCGACCGCCGAGAATGCGCGCGCGGCTTTCGGCGCTCTGCTTGCGCTGGGTGTTCCGCTGGAGGGGCTGGAACCGGGCGACCTGCTGGACGATGAAGAGAACCTCAGGTTTGGCCCCGAGGAAGACCACATCGACATCCTCGCTTCGATCGGTGAGATGCCGTTCGAGCAGGTGTGGCGAAACCGCGTCGAGACGGAGATAGATGGGCTGGCAATCCCGTTCATTTCGATGGCCGATCTGATTGCCAATAAACGGCAGGTGGGACGGTTGTGCAACCTTGCCGACGCCGAAGAGCTTACGCTGCTTGCACGGCCTGGAGAGCCTTAGGCGGTGTGTCGCGGAACTCCCGTCGCAAATGCGCAAGGTGCTGGCGGCGTGGTGGGGGGGTGGCCACCGCGCGTAGTATGGAGCACCCGGCACCCGGCTTCGGTCATAGGTCCTTCGTGACGATCTCGCGGACCAGCGGACGCTTTTGCGGCGGCGCGGCGGAGATTTGGAGGGTGGCTTCGAGCATCCGGTACGGTTCGTCGAGTAGAGCGGCGTCTTCGCTGAAGAGCGTGAAGATGGGTTGTCCGGCTTCGAGCTTGGTGCCGAGCTTGGCGTGGGATTCGAGGCCGGCGTGGGCGCTGACCGGGTCGCCGGGTTTGGCTCGGCCAGCGCCGAGGCGTTGCACCGCCCAGCCCACTTCCTTGCAATCCATTGCGGTCAGGTAGCCCGCGCGCGAGGCCTTGAGGACGCGGGTCGCCGTGGGTTTGTGGAGGGCGGCGGGGTCGGCGAAGATGGTCGTGTCTCCGCCCTGTAGAGTTACGATTTGCAACCAGGATTTGTAGGCGGCGCCGCTGCGCAGGATGGCGTCGGCGAGCTTCGCGCCAGCCTCCGGCGACACTGACTTTCCGGCGAGGAAAAGCATCCAGCCGGAGAGGGTGGTGGAGAGCGAGATGAGGTCGGCGGACATTTCGTGGCGGCGGCCCTGCATGATGTCGACGCACTCCCAGACTTCGACCCAGTTGCCGGAAAAGCGGCCGAGCGGCTCGTCCATTGCGGTGAGCAGAGCGACGGTGCGGGTGCCGGCGAGTTCTCCGGTTTCGACCATGAGCTGGGCGAGTTTTTTTGAGGCTTCGTAGCTGGGCATGAAGGCACCGGAGCCGACCTTGACGTCGAGGACGAGAGCGCGCAGGTCTTCGGCGAGCTTCTTGCTCATGATGCTGGCGCAAATGAGGAAGGGCGATTCGACCGTGCCGGTGTGGTCGCGCATGGCGTAGAGGATGCGGTCGGCGGGGACGAGGCGCGGGGTCTGGCCGACCAGCACGGCGTGGCATTTGGCGAGGACGGCCTTCATGCGGTCGAGGGGGAGCTGGGTTTGGAAGCCGGGGATGGTTTCGAGCTTGTCGAGAGTTCCGCCGGTGTGGCCGAGCGAGCGGCCGGAGATCATGGGGATGGAGATGCTGGGAGAGAGTTCAAGGCCGGCGGCCGCGACGATGGGGGCGATGAGGAGCGAGGATTTGTCGCCGACGCCGCCGGTGGAGTGCTTGTCGACGGTGAAGGTGTTGAGCGTGCTGGCGTCGAAGGTTTCGCCGGAGGTGCGCATGGCGGCGGTGAGGTCGGCGAGCTCGCGCGGAGAGAGGCCGCGCTGGAAGACGGCCATGAGGAAGGCGGCGATTTGCGCGTCGGTGACTTTGTCGGTGGGGGCGAGGTCGGTTGGCTTCTGGTTGCGCTGCACGGCGAGTTTCTGCTCGCCGTTGAGGACGACGGCGTGGATGAAGTGCTCGATTTCCGCGCGGGTGAGTTCGTGCCCGTCGCGCTTTTTGATGATGATGTCGAGAGGGTGGAGGGTGTGGTCCATGGGGTCCTTGTTCCTTTGATTCAGGCGCGCCGGGAAAACTGCAGGTCTCTCCGCTTCGGTCGAGATGACAAGTCTGGGAAGGGCTTTCGCTACTTCGGCGTGAGGTATTCGAGGCGGAAGGCGTGGGGGAGGAGTGCGCCGAGGGTGGTTTCTTCGGCGCTGCCGCCTTCGCCGGGGTAAAGGATGAGGGTGGCATCGTCGCCGAATTCGGCGAGGGTCTGGCGACAGGCTCCGCAGGGCATGGAGGCAGCGCCGTTGAGGTTCGCGACGGCAACGGCGCGGAGTCGGATGCGGGGGCCGCGCTCGGCGACGGCACGGGCGATAGCCCCTTGTTCGGCGCAACTGGTGAGGCGGTAGGAACAGTTTTCGACGTTGCAGCCGGTGACGATGGAGCCGTCTTCGAGCAGGAGGGCCGCGCCGACGCGAAACTTCGAGTAGGGGGAGTAGGAGTTCTGCGCGGCGGCCGCGGCCAGCGAGCGCAAGGTCGAGCGTTCTTGTAAAGAGAGCGCCACGGGTTGTGCGGTCTGCGACATGGTGAGTCGATAAGAGTATCAGAGGCGCCCGATTCCGAGGGTTGCTGGTTGCATCCAAACCCTGTGGCGGCGATGATGCCGTTGAGGCGGTCGGAGCGCCCTTGCTTGAACCAAACTGGAGAAAAGGCCGGACGAGGTAAGGCTGCGAAGACACAGGCGAAGCTGCGCGCCGGTGCCAACGCTGACGCAGCACGACCTGACATCAAGGACGTTCTGGCGCTGTTTCATCCGATCACGGCGGCGTGGTTTCGTGCGGTGTTTGAGGACGTGACGCCGCCGCAGCGCGAAGGTTGGCCGTCGATCGCGCGGGGTGAGTCGACGCTGATTCTGGCGCCGACGGGGACGGGCAAAACGCTGGCGGCGTTTCTGTGGTGTCTTGACAAATTGATGCTGCGCACGCCGCTGGACGAGGTGGAGCGCGGTTGTCGCGTGCTCTATATTTCGCCACTCAAGGCGTTGGCCGTGGACGTCGAGCGCAACCTGCGGTCGCCGCTCGCGGGCATTGCAAATATGGCGCGGCGCGAGGGCGTTGCTGTGCGCGTGCCGGAGATTAGCGTGCGCACAGGGGACACGTCGCAGAAGGAACGCGCGCGGTTCAAGCGGCGTCCCGGCGAGATTTTGATTACGACGCCGGAGTCGCTCTATCTTCTGTTGACGTCGGATGCGGGTGAGGGATTGCGGTCGGTTGAGACCGTGATCGTCGATGAGATTCATGCGCTGGTTCCGACCAAACGCGGGGCGCATCTGGCACTGTCGCTGGAGCGGTTGGAGGCGCTGTGCGGACGGCCTCTGCAGCGGATTGGATTGAGCGCGACGCAGAGGCCGCTGGAAGAAGTGGCGCGGTTTCTGGGTGGAGCGGAAGGACAGGGCGAGAAACAAAATCGCCGTAGTGCGAAAGAACAGCAGATCCTTCGCTCCGCTCAGGATGACAGTTCATTCTTGAAGATGGAGAGTGCAAGCAGCGTCGATGACGCGCTGCATGAGGCGGACACGGGTGCGACGGGGGTGCGGTACAGACCGGTGACGATTGTGAATGCTGGCGCGCGGAAAGTGCTTGAGTTGACGGTCGAAGTGCCGGTGGAAGACATGGCGAAGATGGGCGCGATGGATGAGTTTCCGAGCGGGCCGGCGTCGCAGGGGCCGAAGCGGGCGAGCATCTGGCAGAGCATTCATCCGCGGCTGTTGGAGATTGTAAGAGGACGGACTTCGACGCTGATTTTCGTGAACGCGCGACGTGTCGCCGAGCGGCTGGCGGGGGCGCTGAATGAGCTTGCCGGAGAGCCGATCGCGCGGGCGCATCATGGCTCGCTGGCGGCGGCGCAACGCAGCGAGATTGAAGAAATGCTGAAGGCGGGGAGTATCAGGGCACTGATATGCACCTCGTCGCTGGAGCTCGGCATCGATATGGGCGCGGTCGATTTGGTGGTGCAGATCGAAGCGCCACCGAGCGTGGCGAGCGGAATGCAGAGGATTGGACGTGCGGGGCATCAGGTGGGAGCGCCGTCGGCGGGGATTATTTTTCCGAAGTACCGGGCCGACCTGATTGCGTGCGCGGCGGTGACGCAGGCGATGCATAAAGGATTGGTGGAGTCGACGCGGTTTTTGCGCAATCCGCTGGACGTGCTGGCGCAGCAGATGGTGGCGGTGATTGCGCATCCTCCGCTGGACCCCACCCATGCGCAAAAAGCGCGCATGAATGGGGCACCCAGAGATGCAGAGGAGGAAGAGACGGCGGGGATTTCGTATGATGCGCTGCTGACGTTAGTGCGGAGTTGCGCGAACTTTGCGGGGATCAGCGTGGGGGTGTTTGAGGGTGTGCTGGATATGCTGGCAGGAAGGTATCCGTCGGATGAGTTTGCGGAGTTGCGACCGCGCGTGACCTGGGACCGCACGCGAAATTGGCTGACGCCGAGGCAGGGCGTGAAGCGCATTGCGATCTTGAATGGCGGGACGATTCCGGATCGGGGGTTGTATGGTGTGTTTCTCAGTGGGACCCATGCGAAGCCGATTCGCGTGGGGGAACTCGATGAGGAGATGGTGTTCGAGGCGCGGACAGGCGAGACGTTTGTGTTGGGCGCTTCGACGTGGCGGATCGATGGAATTACGCATGACCGCGTGCTCGTGAGCCCGGCACCGGGCGAGCCGGGTAAGATGCCGTTCTGGCATGGGGACCGGGCAGGGAGGCCGATTGAGTTTGGACGGCGCATTGGCGCGTTGATGCGCGAGTTGCGCGAGATGCCGCGCGGCGCGGCGGTCGCGAAGCTGACGCGGGAGCACGATCTGGATCCGCAGGCCGCGGAGAATGTGTTGCGCTATCTTTCCGATCAGGAACTCGCAACGGGGCAGGTCCCCGACGATCGGACGATTGTGATTGAGCGCGTGCGCGATGAGTTGGGCGACTGGCGCGTATGTGTGCTGACGCCGTTTGGCAGCAAGATTCATACTCCGTGGGCGATGGCTGCGGCCGCGAAGTTGAAAGCGGCGGGACAGGACGTTGAGACCATGTGGAGCGAGGACGGGTTTGTGCTGCGCTTCCCGGAGAGCGACGTTCCACCGGACACCGACGCGCTGCTGATGGGGCCGGAGGAAGCTGCGGACTTGGTGATGCAGCAGTTGGGGTCGACGGCGCTGTTTGCGGCGAAGTTTCGCGAGGCGGCTTCGCGCGCGCTGCTATTGCCGAGGCGCAGGGCGGATGGGCGGACGCCGTTGTGGCAGCAGCGGAAGCGGGCTTATGACTTGCTGAGTGTGGCTTCGCGATATCCGAGTTTTCCGATATTGCTGGAGGCCTATCGCGAATGTTTGCGCGATGTGTTCGATATGCCCGCGCTGATGGAGACGCTACGGGCGATCGGGACGAGGGCGATTCGGGTGCATGTGGCGGACTCGCGGACGCCGTCGCCGTTTGCGGGGGCGCTGTTGTTTAGCTATGTGGCGAACTACATCTATGATGGCGACGCTCCGTTGGCCGAGAGGCGCGCGCAAGCGTTGAGCATCGATCAGGACCAACTGCGGGAGCTGTTGGGCGACGCCGACCTGCGTGAGTTGCTGGATGTCGGGGCGATTGAGGAAACCGAGGAGCAGTTGCAGTGCGTGGTTGAAAATTACAAGGCGCGCAATATGGATGGCGTGCATGATCTGCTGCTGCGGCTGGGGGATTTGACGCGCGCGGAGTTGGCGCGGCGGTGCGTTTCGGACGCGGTCGCGGAGAGTATCAGCAGGCTGATAAAGGCACGGCGCGTGCTGGAGATGATGGTTGGAGGAGAGAAGCGGTTGATGGCTGTGGAGGACGCGGCGCGATTTCGCGATGCGCTCGGTGTGCCGCTGCCGCCGGGATTGCCGACGGCGTTTTTGGAGCTTGCGCCGGACGCGTTGCTGGATATTGTGCGGAGGTTTGCGCGGACGCATGGGCCGTTTACGACTGCGGATGTGGCGCGACGGTATGGGCTTGCGAAAGAGGGCGTGGAGAGTGTGCTGCAGCGATTGGTGCAGATGGGTCGCGTGGCGGAGGGGGGCTTTCGACCGGGCGGCGTGAATCGGGAGTGGATCGACGCCGAGGTGTTGCGGTCGATCCGGCGACGGTCGCTGGCGAAGCTGCGCAAGGAGATTGAGCCGGTCGAGCAGCGAACGCTGGCGCGGCTGATTACGCGGTGGCAGGGTGTGGTGCAGCCACGACGAGGGCTGGACGCGCTGCTGGACACGATTGAAAATTTGCAGGGAGCGCCGCTGCCGGCGTCGCTGCTGGAGACGGAGATTTTGCCGACGAGAATTGTGGGGTATCAGCCTGCTGATATGGATACGCTGGTGGCGGCTGGGGAAGTGGTTTGGGTCGGGTTCGAGGCGCTGGGGGAGCGCGATGGGCGGGTGGGTTTGTATCTGGCTGAGAAGTTGCCTGTTCTCTGGCCGCCGGACAAGTCCGTGGTGGCAGGAAAGCAGGTCCTTCGCGTTGCTCAGGATGACAATTCTAAAGAGGGAGGTTTGAGCGAGCGTGAAGGGCTGATTGTCGACTATCTTCATGCGCATGGGGCTTCGTTTTTTCAGACGATGCATGATGGGATTGGCGGCGGGTATCCGGGGGAGACGCTGGAGGCGCTGTGGTCGCTCGTTTGGCGCGGGCTGCTGACTAACGATGCGCTTCATGCGCTGCGGGCGTATTGCGGGCGGCCTGCGGGGAGCGGACGTTCGAAGCCGTCGCGGCGGATTCACAATCAGGCGGGGTTTCGGTCGAGGCGGACGACGCCGCCGACGGCGCAGGGCAGGTGGAGTTTGAATGCGGTGGCGTTCGATGATTCGCGAAACGCGACGGAGTGGAGCCACGCTATGGCCCAGCAGTTGTTGACGCGCTATGGTGTAGTGTTTCGGGAGACGGCGCACGCGGAGAATTTGCCGGGTGGTTTCTCGGCGGTGTATGACGTGTTGAAAGCGATGGAGGAAAGTGGGCGGGTGCGGCGGGGGTATTTTGCCGCGGATCTGGGTGCGACGCAGTTTGCGATGCCTGCGGCGGTGGATTTGTTGCGGTCGTTGAGGGTCGCGGGGAATGAAGATTCGAGCGAGGTGGTAATGCTTGCGGCGACCGATCCGGCGAACCCCTATGGCGCGTTGATGCGGTGGCCGAGCGCGCCGGAAGAAGGGTCTTCGCTGACGCGGAGCGTGGGGGCGAGGGTGGTGTTGGTGGACGGGGCGTTGACGGCGTATCTGCGGCGCGGAAATACGAATGTGCAGGTGATGTTGCCGGAGGAAGAGCCGGGGCGGTCGAAGGCGGCGAGAGCGCTGGCGGAGTTTCTAATGGCGTATGTGCGGCGGATGGAAGATGGGGAACGCGGACGGGGTGGGATGTTGATTACGAGCGTGAATGGGGTGCGTGTTGTGGAGCATCCGCTGGCGAGATTTTTGCTGGATGCGGGGTTTCAGGCTGCGCCGTTGGGGTTTAATGTGCGGCGGGGTTTACCAAATTTGCCGTCGATATAGAGCTGGAACGCATGGTGATGTGATTATGCCTGAGGGAGACACAATTTATCGAGCGGCCCGCGCTTTGGAGAAGGCGATTGCTGGCAAGGTTGTCACTGCATTTGAGACGGGGTTGGCGAAGCTGGCGAGCGCGAACGATGATGCGCCGGTGGTGGCGCGGACGGTAGAGAAGGTGGAGGCGCGGGGGAAGTGGTGTTTGATTTATTTTTCTGGGGATTTGATTTTAGTGACGCATATGTTGATGAGTGGGTCGTGGCATATTTATCGCACGGGTGAGAAGTGGTGGCGACCGAAGCGGGAGATGCGTGTGATGCTGAGAGTCGCGGATCCCGCTCATGCGCAAAAGACGCGCATGAACGGGGCACCCCGAGTTGGGGCGTCCGTGGACCCCACCCATGCGCCAAAAGCGGCGCATGAATGGGGCACCCAGCGCTTGGGTAGCCAAGAGGGTGGGGGGTATGAAGCGGTGGCGTTCAATGTGCCGATTGCGGAGTTTCATACGGCGAGGTCGCTGGCGAGAAGCTCGCAGGTGCCGAAGCTGGGTGTGGATGTGTTGGGGGATGAGTTCAGCGTGGATGCTGGGGTGAAGGCTTTGCGCGAGCGTGCGGCTTTGCATCCGGAGGATGAGGTTGGGGTTGTGCTGCTGAATCAGCGGGTGATTGCGGGGTTGGGGAATGTTTATAAGAGCGAGGTGGCGTTTGCGGCGGGGGTGAATCCGTTTCGGCAGATGAGAACGATTACGGAGCGTGAGATGGAAGCGATGGCGGAGTTTGCGCAGAAATATATGCGGGCCAATGTGGTCGATGGGAAGGGCGATGGGATTGTGACTTATGCGGGGAGCCGGCGGACGACGCGCTCGATGAATGCGGAGGAGCGGCTGTGGGTGTATCGACGGCAGGGGCAGGAGTGCAGGCGGTGTGGGGCTTCGATTCAAATGCGGAAACAAGGGGAGCAGGTGAGGTCGACTTATTGGTGTTCGGGTTGTCAGCCGTGGATGGCGGCGGAGGGACAAAGCGAGAAAGCGCCGGTGGGTGCATGGATGAAGTTGGTGGGTAGGCGGAAGT
>JALYTE010000360.1 GCA_030854435.1 Acidobacteriota bacterium
CGTATCTTCTTCATTCTGCGAAAGAACAGTTCCAGTCAGATCCAAGCCGGCAAACAGCCCCCGGCTGCGGGAGTACGTCAGGAACTCCGCGTGCATGCTAATGTCGGTAGCCGCCTGCGCATTGCGACCCACCGGGCCGGCCGACGCTGCCGCATCCGCGCCCAGCTTGAACTTGCTGCTCAACATATGCTGCAAGCCCTGCTGGTTCATCGCCACCAGCACCAGATCGGTCGACTGCCCGCCAATCTGCCAGCCAAAGCTTCCGCCGGTCAACTGCACGAACACCGGCGCGCTCCAACCGCGTGGCGTACGGCACGTCGCCACACCCTGGCCATACTGCCCGCCAATGATGAACGCAGCTTTCTTGTAATGCGGAATCACGACCACGCACGAAGCGCCCTCCAGAATCGACTCGGGAATGCCCTTGTCCGGCGTCGCCATCACCTCGTGGAGGACTTCCGTCGCGCTCGCCAGCCGGTCGACCAGTTTCGAGTCCTCCGCCATCGCAGGAAGCGTCGAAATCGTACCTGCCACAACCGCCAAAGCACAAAGTACACCAGTAAATTTCTTCATCGTCTTTTACCTTTCCAATTTGTAGAATCCGTCGCCGTTGAATTGTGACGTCCGTAACGTCGCGGGAATCGCTTCCAAGATCACTTCAGCCCACTCTAGCTCTGATGGAGGACAGCCCGTCTCAGGTTGCATCCCGCGCCTCGTCGAATCCCATCGCCGGGTGCCCATGGCTTGCCCTGAGCCTGCGAATGGGTCCCGCTTTGAGAACATGGGTTTACCTCCCAGATCCATGCGTGGCTTCCGCCATCGCTTTCAGCGTCAACTGGACCCGGTTTTTAGCGCCTGCCTTGCGCAACATGCGCCCCAAATGCGCCTTCACCGTCACCGGTTCGATGCCCATCAAGTCCGCAATCTGCCGGTTCGTCCGCCCGTTCTGCAACAGGTGGAGCACCTCGCGCTCCCGGTTCGTCATCTGGCCCGCGAACGGTGCGGCTTCCTCGTCACGCTCAGTCGGTTTCACAGCCACTTTTTTCGGGATCCACACCGACCCGTCGAGCACCGCCTGCACGCCCGAGAGTATCTCCGCCTCGTCCGCGGACGCCGCCAGATACCCCTTCGCACCCCCCGCGAGCGCCGTCCGCGCATCGCCCCGGTCATGCTCCTCGCCAACCACAATCACCTTCGCCTCCGGACGCCGGTCGCGAAACCGCGCCAGAGCGTCGCTCACGTCCTCCATGCCCGTGGTATCGAGCACCACTGCGGCCAAGTCCTTCGCGATGATGGCCTCTTCCAGCAGCGCCCCCCGCGACCGCAAGCCGCTGCCCTCTTCGAGAATTGCCTGTAGACCTATCAAACGCAACGGGTCGACCGCGACGACGCCTACGATTTGCCGACCAATGGACATCGAATCCTTATTTTACAGCTTGGGAAGAACGATCCCCTGCTGTTTCTGGTACTTCCCATTGCGGTCCGCGTAACTCACCTCGCACGCCTCGTCGCTCTGGAAAAACAGTATCTGGCACAGGCCCTCATTGGCATAGATGCGCGCCGGAAGCGGTGTAGTGTTGGAAATTTCAAGGGTCACAAAACCTTCCCACTCCGGCTCGAACGGGGTCACATTGACGATAATCCCGCAACGCGCATAGGTGCTCTTGCCGACGCAAATCGTCAGCACGTCGCGCGGAATCTTGAAATATTCCACCGACCGTGCCAGCGCAAACGAGTTCGGCGGAACGATGATGCTGGACGCCTGCACGCTCACAAACGACCGCTCATCGAACGCCTTCGGGTCGATGATCGCGCTGTTCACGTTGGTGAATATCTTGAACTCGTCGGACACGCGCAGGTCGTATCCATAGCTTGAAAGCCCATACGAAATACACCCGTCCTTGACCTGCTTTTCGCAGAACGGCGAAATCATGCTGTGCTCCACCGCCTGCCGCCGAATCCACCTGTCGCTCTTGATCGCCATCCGTCTCCCCGCTCCATTTCAACCTCTCATACAGCAGCCTATCGCACTCCGCCACGTTGACAATACGTAAACCCCTTTCTAACATCCTGTTACGGGCGAAATCGCGGGCCGCGTTGGGCCGGCGCAAGGAAGGCGGACTCTCATTGATCAAGCAAGATCTCATCCAGCGTGTCGTCGAACGCACCGGGCTACCTCGGACTAAGGCGGAATCCGCCGTCGATGCCATCTTCGCGGCGATGAAGGACTCGCTGGCTGCGGGCGACCGCATTGAACTGCGCGGCTTCGGCGTCTTCACCGTCAAAGCCCGCAAAACCGGCGTCGGCCGCAACCCCCGCACCGGCGCCGAAGTCACCATCGCCCCCGGTAAAGCCGTCCGCTTCAAACCTGGCAAAGACCTCCACCTGCTCGACTGAGGAGTCGGCAAGATCGGTTACTGTTTCATCAGGAGAACCTATGCAAACGACCGTTGACATTCCAGAAGAGCAAGTCGGTCAACTCGATACGCTGAGCCGATCGCGTCACATCTCGCGCGATGAACTCGTCCGCACCGCGATCTCGACCTACCTGCAAGCCCAAGCCAGTGCCCTCGACGAATCGTTCGGGGCCTGGGCAGGATCGCAAGGAGACGGACTCGATTA
>JALYTE010000437.1 GCA_030854435.1 Acidobacteriota bacterium
CGGCGTCGGCCCCATCACTCGCCAACGCCTGCTCGAACACTTCGGCAGCGTGCGCGCGCTCAAGCAGGCCGCGGAGAAAAATCCCGACTCGCTCACGGCGGTCGTGACGGCCTCCGCGGCGGAAAAAATTCGGCGCTATTTCGCCTTCGAAGCTCCAGCACAAGACGAGAACGCGAATCCTCTGCATGTACTCAGCTAAAGCCCCCGTCAACTTGTGACCTATCGGCTGCTCAACACATACTGATTTCCGTCCGGGTCTTTGAAGATAGCGGACGTTCCCCACGACTCCTTCTTCGGCTCCGCGACAAATTCAACGCCTTTCGACTTCAATTGAGCTGCCGTCGCCATCGCATCGTCGGAGAGAAATGAGATTGGCTGAAACCCGCCAATACGGTTCTCATGTCCCTCCGGTGTAAATAGCACCAGCCCGGTTTCCGCGCCCGGAATCAACAACTCGATCCAGCGTTGTTTGCCGTCGAAGGGCTGGTCGGTCGCCACTTTAAACCCCAGCTTCTCCGTAAAAAACTTGAGCGACACATCCTGATCGCTCACCGGAACACTTACAAACTTTATGCCTTTTATCACGTTCTTTCCCTCCAAACGTGAGCATAGGCACAACGATAGACAGTTGCAATTGCCTCTTTACCGCTATACCTTTCAGAGGTATAGGCATGCCGAACATCGACGATTACATTCTCGACACGCTGATGCGCGACCTGGTCGGCCACGACCACCGTCCCGCCGCTTACCTTGTCTATATATGGCTCTGTGGAGAGCGTAAACGGCGCGCCGATCCCCTGCGCATCTCCTTCCCGGAACTCGCGGAAAGTACAGGTCTTTCACGCAGCGCGACGCAATCCGCAGTCGCCTGGCTTAAACGCCGCAAGCTGATTTCCGCGACGAAACAAAACGCCACCGACGTGCCGATCTATACGCTCCACGCGCCGTGGCGGCGAAAACCGTCCGCTGGTTCCTGAACGCTCATTGCGCCGCAACAGCCTCCACCAACCCACCATCGCCCTCACCGGGCGCAAGAAATAGGTTCGTCTCCAGCCCATGCTGCCGGGTGTACAGATCGAAGTACCGCCCCCGCATAGCGTATAGCTCCTCATGCGTTCCGCGCTCCGCAATCCGGCCCTGTTCGACGACCAGTATCTGTTCCGCCCTGCGAATCGTCGACAGACGATGCGCAATCACAAACGTCGTCCGCCCCTGCATCAGATAACTCAGCCCGTGTTGGATCATCGCCTCCGACTCCGAGTCCAGCGAACTGGTCGCCTCATCCAGAATCAAAATCCGTGGGTCGGCCAGGATCGCGCGCGCGATTGAAATCCGCTGCCGCTGTCCACCCGAAAGCTTCACGCCGCGTTCGCCGACGATGGTCGCGTAACCCTCCGGAAACCGCAGCGCGAACTCGTCTACCCGCGCAATACCGCACGCCCGGTCGAACTCCTCAATCGTCGCTTCGGGTCGCGAAAATAAAACGTTCTCGCGAATGCTACCGTCGAACAAAAACGTCTCCTGCAACACCACGCCAAGCTGCCGGCGATAGCTGTTCAGCCGCACCTCCGCAAGGTCCAACCCGTCCACCAACACCTTGCCGCTCTGCGCCGTGTGGAACGCGCAAATCAAGCTGATAATGGTCGATTTGCCCGAGCCCGACGACCCCACCAGCGCCGTCACCGTCCCCGGCTGCGCGTCGAAACTGATGTCGTGCAACACTGGCTTGCCGACCTCGTAGGCGAAACTCACATTGTCGAACGCGACTTCGCCCCGCAGTATGTCCAGGGCGATCGTTCGCGCCGGCTCCGAGTCCTCTTCCGGCTCGGAAAGAATCTCCGTTGTGCGATCCAGGCCCGCCAGCGCTTCGGTCAACTGCGTCCCAATCGACACCAGTTGCGCAATCGGCGCCACCAGAAACGCCAACAGGAAAGTGAACGTGAAGTAGTCGCCGATCGTCAACCGCCCGGCCATGTGCTCATGCGCTCCGAGAAACATCACCAATCCGCCCACCAGCCCCAGCACGATGGTCGAAGACAGCGTCATCACCGACTGCGCGGTCAGCGAGCTCACCACATTTTCGAGCAACCGCTGCACGCCCCCGGCGAACACCTTCGCTTCACTGGCTTCGGCGTGGTAGCCCTTCACCACGCGCACGCCGCCCAGCGATTCGGTCAGCCTTCCCGTCACTTCGGCATTGATCTTGGCGCGTTCGCGAAAAATCGGGCGAATGGTTTTGAACGCGCGCTGCAGAATCAACCCGAACACCAGCAGGATGCAGAACGTGAGCGCCGTCATCCGCCAATTGATGCGCACCAGCAGGCTGAACGCGATCAACGCGGAAAGAATCCCGCCGACGAAATCCACCACGCCCGTCCCCACCAGGTTGCGCACCCCTTCGACGTCGCTCATGATCCGGGCCACCAGCGTGCCCGTGCGGTTCTCGTCGTAGAACGCGATCGGCAGCCGTCCGATGTGCGCCTGCACCTGGGTCCGCAGCTCGGAAATCAGCCTCTGCCCGCCTTTGGACAGCATCTGCGTCAGCGCATACGACGTGATGCCCTGAATCAGCGTCGCCGCCACCACTTCAGTAATGATCCAGGGCAGCAAGCCCATCTCGCCGTGGGTCAGGACCTTGTCCACCAGCGGCTTCAGCTTCAGCGGAAGCACGAACGACGCGCCCCGGTTCACCAGCATCAGCGCGAAGCTCGCCGTCAGCAGAACGCGCCGCGGCTTCACCAGCTTCCATACTTCCGGAAGCACCTTCTTCAACTTCGGCTTGGGCCGGGCCGCAGTCATGTCCGCACCGGCCGCACGTCCTGTTCCGCGCGCGGGCCGGTCGGCGCGCATGCCGCTACCCATAGTCGAATGTCCAAAGCTACCCATTGCTGACAGTGTACGTCGCGCCAACCTACACGGCAGCGTCGCAATGCAACGTTGACCGAAGCCCCCAAACCACCAGACCTGTCATCTCGACCGAAGCATCGCGGTTTCATGCGATGCGCAGTGGAGAGATCGCGGCATTGGCTCTTCACCCGCACCCACAAAGCGTCCGCGGCTACGAAACAGCGGCCCGGCCCCGGCGCGCTGCGATAAACGACCGCACGCACAGCCCCACAAAGATCGCGCACAACACGCACATCGCCGCCTGCGCCTCGACGGCCGCTGGATTGATGAAAGGCTCGCCATGCGCCCAGATATATTTCATTACCACCATCGCCCCGCTACCCAGAAAACCGATCAGCCCAACGCTAACCGCAATATGCATCCACAGCATCCGCCGCTTGCTGTCTTCGGTATTCGCGAAGAACCCGCACACAAATAGCACCAACCCGAAGGCCGCCGGAATCAGGGCCGTCGGATGCTCGCGGCCAGTCAACAAGAATCCCGCCGCGCCCAGCACGAGCAGCAGTACGCCAAACACAATTGTCAATTTCGCCACGATGTTTCTCCTTTTGCAGCTAAACTACTTCCTTAAACAGCCGCGGCCCGAATCTGTTGCACCAACGCATCCGTCGTCCAATCGTTGGTCGGATAGAACGCCACCACCTTACCATCTTTGCCGACGATCACCGTCGCCAGAGAGTGCATCAACGACTTCCCATCGCCCGGCGTCACGCCCAGATCGAAGAACTGCTCCACCTTCGGCAGTTCCGCCACAGAGGGCGCCGCGAAGTCCCAATGCGCAAACTTCTCGTTCGTATATTTGCCCGTATACGCACCTCCGTAGCTGCGCAATACCTTCGGCGTATCGTACTTCGGATCGAAGCTGATACTCAGCAGATGCGTCCTCGCATAGAGTGCGGGATCGCCCGCCAGCGCCTTGTCGATTTCTGCGAAGTTGCGGCTCATCTTCGGGCAAAAATCCGCCATCGCGCAGCGCGTGTAGATGAATGTCAGCAGCACTACCTTGCCGCGAAACTCGCTCATGCGAATCCGGCGTCCGCTCTGGTTCAGCAGCGCATAGTCGGGCACGATGTCCCCAACCACCGGAATGTGATACTGCACCTTCGGCACGGTGTCGGCCTGCCCTTGCGCGATCACCACAATGTGACCTAGCCGCATCGCGTCCGCCCCCTTAACGCCCTTGAGCGCCGTCAGCGTGGCCGTAATCGTATCGCCCCGATGCAACTCCGAAATGACGCTCGCGTCCTGCAAGCGGTATGACATCGTCATCGCATCCATCAAACCCGGAATCGCTTCGTGGTCCAGCATCACGTCGCCCGTGGCGGCGTCCGTGCTCAGAACGACGCCGCGCACCGCAAACTGCCGGGGGGCCCTCGCGCTCAATACCGACGGCTTGTGCGCGCCGTTGCATCCCACCGTTGCCGCCGCCACAGCGAGCAGAATGGCGAAACCGCTCCAGCAGGTCACATGCTCCCTGAATATCTTCACCCCACCATCATAACCGTGCTGCCTCCGACTCGCCTCTGCGTTAGAACCTGTTCACGATCTCGGTTGACCCTCCCCAAAGCTGTCATCTCGACCGGAGGCGCTTTTTTTGCGCCGGAGTGCAGAGACCCGCAGCTCCTCCGCGCGGCCGAATATCTTTGCCTGCATGGAAAATCTGCAGGTCTCTCCACTACGCCTTCGCAAAAAGCGCGAAGGCTCCGGTCGAGATGACAGTATCTACGGGTCTAAACAGAAATCGTGAACGGACTCTCAGAAATGCTTTTGCACTTGCTCTTCTTTCTGTCATTCCCGCAGGGAACCTGCTTCTTCGCGATGCGCGAATCAATCTCCGCACGCGACGTGCTAGCATTTAAGTCAGTAAGGTTCCTCGAACAGAGTCGACCGGGTGCGGCGGCTACTGCGGGCGCGGAATCCGCAACACCTCCGACGCGAACCCGCGTCCCCGAGCGACTTCGCACCGTCTTTCCAAACGGAGCGAGCGCGAACTGAATTCCCAAACCATCATCGAGCCGACAGTGCCCGGGCCCCCAGCCTCGGCCGGGCCGTCCGCCGCGTGGCTGTGCGCGGGCTTCCTGCTCGCGGGCATGGGAACCGTCCTGCTCGGCCCGATCCTGCCCACACTCTCGCACCAATGGAATCTGCCCGACTCTCAGGCCGGTCTTCTGCTCTTCGCCAAGTTCACCGGTGCCTTCGTCGGCGGTTGCACCGTCCCCAACCGCTTGCGCAACGGAATCCTCATCGGCCTGCTCGAGTCCTGCATCGGGTTCGGAGCGTTTTCGTTCGCGACCGGCCTCATCACGGGCGCGATCACTCTGTTTATCGCTGGCATCGGCCTCGGCCAGATCATCGCTTCGACCAACATCCTCGCGGGCCGACGCTATCGCACCCGCACCGGCTCCGCGCTCTCCATCATCAACTTCTTCTGGAGCCTCGGCGCGGTCGTCAGCGGCGTTTACGTCGCGGCTCTGCTCCCGCATCATTCCCTGCACTCTCTGCTTCTCAGCTTTGCGGCGGTCTTCACCGTCGTCGCTCTGGGTGGACGCTTGCAGACCGACCGCACCCACGACATCGCTTCCGGAGAATCCGAGCCGCCCGCTCAACCGCTGGCTCGTCAAGCGATCTTCTGTTTCGGGCTGATGCTCTTCCTCTATGGCGGTCTCGAAACCTGCCTTTCGCAGTGGCTCACCACCTACACCGTCCGCTACGCCAGCGGTCGCCTGTTTGGCGGCCAATCCGCCATCATCGTTCTTTGGACAGCGCTCACCCTGGGCCGCGCCCTCACCTCGCTCGTCCTGCGCCGTGTGCGCGAAAGCACCGTCCAGCGCGCGGGTCTCGTCTGCTCCGTGCTGCTCATCCCCGTCGTCGCGAACTCTAACTCCGCACGCTCGCTCTCGATCAGCTGCGTCCTCCTCGGCCTTAGTCTTGCGCCATTCTTCCCCGCGACCTTCGCGATTCTAATGCGCCGCCAACCGCCCGCCCGGCAAGCCGGTTTCATCCTCGCCGTCTCCGGCCTCGGGGCCGCCGCGCTCAGTTGGCTGATGGGCATCATCTCCACGCAAGCCGGTTCCCTGCGACTGGCGATGGCCGTGCCCTTCCTCGCCGCACTGGGCCTGCTCGTCGCCAGCTTCGTCATGCCGACGCCAAATGCTGTCAAGCCCTCCAGCCTGTGGAAAACCCTCCAACCCCAACAAAACAAACCTCAAACTTCCCAAAAATAGTTGGCGTAGATATCCCCTCAGTCAGATGTACCGAAAGCAGACACAAATTCAGGGACGAAAACGGGCATTCGCCGTTTACGGCCCTTTGTATTTAATTCAACAAAGGCAAACCCAGGGGTCATCTCGTCCGCCGATACCGCACCGTCCCCTCTTCATCTCCATCGCCGACGTAGCGCAGCCCACAACGTTCCATCACCTTGATCGATTCCGGCAACCGCGGAAAAGTCTGCGCGCTCACCGACTGCACGCCTTCACACTTCAACAGCCATTCGACCAAAGCCACCGCCGCCTCGGTCGCATAGCCCCGGCGCTGAAACTCCGGCAGTGTCGAGTAGCCAATCTCCACATCGCCCTCCGGCTTCACGAAACCGCCCACGCACCCGATCAACGTGCGCCCGCGACCGCTGGCGTCCGGCAGCAACACGTAGCGGTTCCAACCTGTCATTTTCACATCGTCTTCAATCTGCTTCAGGATGAAATCGAGCACATGCGGCTCCCAATGTTCGGGCGGCCACTCCGCGGTCAGCCTCGCGCGCAACAATTTGCTCACTGAACCGTCCGCGAGCTTTTCCGCGGCCAGCATCGTCGGCGTAATCGCAACCAGCCGCAACCGCGCCGTCCGAATGTCCGCGACACTGCGGCCCGAACTCCAGAAGCTCCAGTTCACTTCGCGTTCTCGGCTTCGCGGTCGCGCGCCTCAACCAGCTTCGATTCGCGGTGTTGCTTCTGTGCAATTTGCTCAAGCTGCCGCCGCCAGTCGAGGTCCTCGACGAACCCCCGCGAAGCGCGCCACTCTTCCTGCACCTTCACGAACAGTTCCAGAAAAACGCGCGTGTCCAACAGAGACTCAATGTCCTTGCGCGCGGAAGTCCCGATCTTCTTCAGCATCGAACCTTGATTGCCGATGATGATCGCCTTCTGGCCTTCGCGCTCGACGAAAATCGCCGCCGCAATCTTCGTCACCGGGAGCTTTCCGTCTCGTGTTTTCTTCAACGAAGCAGGCTCCTCATACCGCTCGATCACGACTGCGGCAGCGTAGGGAACTTCCTCGCCGGTGAGCATCAGGATCTTCTCGCGAATCAACTCCGCGACCAGAAAGCGCTCCGGCTGATCGGTCAACTGGTCTTTCGGGAAATAGCGCTGGCCTTCGGGCATCAGGCGAACGCATTTGTCCAGCAGCAGTTCAAGGCCTTCGCCTTTCTTGGCAGAGATCGGAATCACGTCGGCGAATGTATGCAGCGAAGTCCAGTGCGCAATCAGCGGCAGCAGCGCGCTCTTCGCGAGCGCATCGATCTTGTTGAGCACCAGAATCACAGGGCAATCGAGCCGCTTCACCAACTGCAACGCAAAGTCGTCCTCCGCCTTCGACAACGCCCGCTTATGCTGCCCCAGCGTGCGCACTTTGCGCGCTTCGCCATCCAAATCCACGCCGGGCTTATCATCGACAGGCAGACGATGCGTGACATCGACGATGAACAACACCGCATCGCGCGACTCCAGCGCATCGTGAACTTCCTGCATCATGCGCTTGTCGAGTTGCGTCTCCGGCTTGTGGACGCCAGGCGTATCGACCAGCACAATCTGCGCCATTGGCCTGCCTGCATCGCCCTTGGCCTTCTTGCGCAGAGGCAGCTCGAGCACGCCCTGAATGCGGGTGCGCGTGGTCTGCGGCTTGTGCGTCACGATGGCGAGCTTCTGCCCCAGCAGCGCGTTGAGCAGCGTCGATTTGCCCGCGTTGGGCCGACCGACAATCGAGATGAATCCAGTGCGCAATGCCATCTCTCTATGATGACACTTCCCAACATTGAAATTTGTCATCCTGAGCGCAGCGAAGGACCTGCTTCTCGCTCGCGGCTGCACCATGCTCGTGCTACTCAGACTCGCTCGAACCCGCAGTCAGACCGCCTGAAAGCCCGACGCGCACGCGCTCCACCAGCCTGTCCGTCGAGGCCACGACTTCGAGCCGCAGCGGCCCGTCTTCGACCACCTCGCCGGGCAGCGGAATGTGTCCTGCAATCTCGCTGACCAGGCCGCCGACCGTGGTCGCCTCATAACCTGTCAGCATCTCCGGCAGCGTCTGGTCGGACGCTTCAGACGCTGCATCGTCGTCGAAGGCTTCGCGGCGGTCATCTTCGTCCGCGCGCGCCTGAGTTTGCTCGCTGAACAACTCGCGCAGCCTGCTCACGTCGAAGCTGCCGGAGACCAGATACGTGCCGTCGTCCTCGACAACTGGAGCGTCGTCGCTCTCCGGTTCGTCGTGCTCGTCTTCGATGTTGCCGACGATGGCTTCGATCAAATCCTCAATGGTGACAAGGCCTGCGACGCCGCCGTACTCGTCGATGACGATGCGCATGTGCTGCTTCTCGCGCTGCATTTCGCGCAACAGTTCGTTGACTTTCTTGCTCTCTGGAATGAAGGCCGCTGCACGCTGAATCCTGGAGACGCGCTGCGTACCGGCATCGGAATCGCGCACGCCGAGCAGGTCGCGCGCGAACGCGATTCCAGTGATTTTGTCGAGCGTTCCGGCGTAAACGGGCACGCGAGAGAAGCTGTGGCTATTGACTTCGGCGGTGAACTCTTCAAGCGACATGGTGTCCGGGACGGCGAACATTTCGGGGCGCGGTGTCATCACTTCGCGGACGACTTTGTCGCCGAACTCGACCACGCTGCGCACCAATTCGCGGTCGCTTTCCTCGAAGATTCCTTCTTCTTCGCCGGCTTCAAGAAGGGCGTTCATGGCTTCGCTGGGATGCTCCGGTTCGGCGGTATCTTCGGGTTCGGCGAGCGAGGCGATGGACAGTAACAGGCCTAGAGTCAATGTGATAGGGAGGACCAAATAGAACAGTCCCTGGAAGAGCCAGGCGATGCGCGCGACCCACGTTCCGCGCGTGCGGGTGAAGAAGAGCTGGGGCAGCAGGCGGTCGAAAAGCAATACGACGAGCAGGAGTTCGAAGGCGGTGCGGGCGAGGCCCGCGGGGCTGCGCATGAGGGGGCCGTGGAGGCGCATTGCGAAGAGGAAGGCGAGGGCGGCGAGGGCGATTTGGCGGAGGACGGAGGCGGAAGTTGATGCAGACTCACGACTTAGGCGGAGACGAGGTTCGACCAGTTCTTCCCAGGCGTCGATGTTTTCGGTGTACTCGCGGGCGAGGAACTTGCCCATTTCGAAATAGATGCGGTCGGCATAGGCGGAAAGTGCCAAAATGCCCAGCAAAATGACCACTGCAAGAGGAGAGGCCCACATTATGCGACCCCCTGTCGAAGCGTTTTTGTGGATGGTTTTAGGTGGGCTTTAGAGGGCTTTAAGGGCACTTTGGAACGACTGAGCTTCGGTTTCGTGGTCATTGGTTTTCGGGCGGTGCGGTCAATGAG
>JALYTE010000466.1 GCA_030854435.1 Acidobacteriota bacterium
TCATGAATCTCGCGGCCGCCGCGCTCGGCCGCTCCGGAGCAAGGCCGCGGCCCCCTCGGGGGGCGGTCTGCGGTACACCGCGGACGGGGGTCGTCATGGTTCAGCTGAACTTGCGCGAATCGACGAAGTGGCCGTGCAGCGCGGCGGCCGCGGCCATCGCCGGGCTCACCAGGTGGGTGCGCCCGCCGCGGCCCTGCCGCCCTTCGAAGTTGCGGTTGGAGGTCGAGGCGCAGCGTTCGCCGGGCTGGAGGATGTCGGGGTTCATGCCGAGGCACATCGAGCAGCCGGGCTCGCGCCACTCAAAACCGGCGGTCTTGAAAACGGCATCGAGGCCTTCGGATTCCGCTTGTCGTTTCACAGCCTGACTGCCGGGGACGACCATCGCGCGCACCGTCGTCGCCACATGGTAGCCGTCGACGACTTTGGCGGCGGCGCGGAGGTCTTCGATGCGACCGTTGGTGCAGGAGCCGAGGAAGACCGCGTCGATTTTAATGTCTTCGACCGGCGTGTTGGGTTTGAGGTCCATGTACTCGAAGGCGCGCTCGAAGCTCTTGCGGTCGGCTTCGTTGGTCGCGCTTTCGAGCGTGGGGACTTTGCCGTCGATGGTGGTGACCATGCCGGGCGACGTGCCCCAGGTGACGCTGGGCGCAAGAGTGGCGGCGTCGATGGTGAGTTCGCGGTCGAAGGTCGCGCCGAGGTCGGTGACGAGCGATTGCCATTGCTCGACGGCGAGGTTCCAGGCTTCGCCTTCGGGCGAGAAGCGGCGGCCTTTGAGGTACGCGAAGGTGGTCGCGTCGGGGGCGATCATGCCCGCGCGCGCACCCGCTTCGATGCTCATGTTGCAAATGGTCATGCGGCCTTCCATCGACAGCGCGCGGATGGCCGGGCCGGCGTACTCGACGACGTGGCCTGTCGCGCCGTCGGTGCCGATGCGGCCGATGATGTTGAGGATAATGTCCTTCGCAGTGACGCCGTGAGGGAGTTCACCTTCAACATTGATGCGGAAAGTTTTGGGCTTGTCCTGCGGCAGCGTTTGCGTCGCCATGACATGCTCGACTTCGCTGGTGCCGATGCCAAACGCCAAAGCTCCGAAGGCACCGTGCGTCGAGGTGTGCGAGTCGCCGCAAACGATGGTCATGCCCGGTTTGGTCGCGCCGAGTTCGGGGCCGATCATGTGGACGATGCCCTGCGAGCGATCCTGCACGTCGAAGAACTCGACGCCGAACTCCGCGCAATTTTTACGCAGCGCGTTGACCTGCGCGTTGGCGACTTGGTCGGCGATGTGGAGGCGCGCGTCGATCGAAGTCGTAGGGACGTTGTGGTCCACCGTAGCGATGTGGCGATCAGGTCTGCGAAGTGGGCGATTCGCAAGACGCAGACCCTCGAAGGCTTGCGGCGACGTGACTTCATGCACCAGTTGGAGGTCGATGTAGAGGATCGAAGGCTCTCCCGCAGGTTCGGCGACGAGGTGCTGCTCCCAGACTTTCTCAAACATCGTGCGGGGGGCAAGTTTTTGTACGGTGTCAATGCTCATTTTTGTTGTCCTGACGACTTCGTGCATACGCTGGGTTGGACGCCGACATTGAGGGAACCGTTGGCGTGGGGCACGCCGCTAGGATCGACGACGATGGCACTGGAGATTTGATAGGGCGTGCAGTCGCGCGATTCAGCCCACGCGGCGAGAGATCGTTTGAAGGCCGTCGGGAGTCGCTGGGCGTCGAGCAGTTTCGACGGGAAGATCCAGAGCGTGAAGGGGGCGTTGGGCTGGCCGGGGATTTTGCCGGCTTCGTTCCAGCGCAGCGCGGCAAAGATGAGCAGGGAATCGGGATGGCCGAGGTCGAGCCACAGGAGGCCGCGCTGTTGAGAGCAGTGTCCGAATCTACCGTCGGTGACATAGTCCGTTACGCAGCCAGTGATGGTGAAGTAACGGTTGTCCGTGGAGGCTACCGCGCCCTCGGCGAGGAAGGCGCGGGCGGCATCGCTCAGGGGCGAACCGGGCGTAGACCAGAAGGCTTGCGGGGCTTTGAGATTATCGCGGAGGAGAGCGGTGAAGCGGGGGTCGGCGAGAAGGCCGGATTTGTTGCTCGGAGATGCGTA
>JALYTE010000019.1 GCA_030854435.1 Acidobacteriota bacterium
CCCGAGGGCCTCCCCCTCTACGCCGACGACGCCACCGCAAAAATCATCGAGCGGGTCTTCGAGTACACCTTTCGCAAGATCGACCGTTACCCCACCAGTGCCCGAGTCGTCATGCATCCGCTGCCGGAAGCCCCAGGCGCGGAAATCGACCTCTTCGGTGCAAAGTTCATCCGCGTCCCCGTCACTCACGGGCGCCACACCATCAACGGGTTCCGCTTCGGCTCCGCTGCCTACCTCACCGACATGAGCGACATCCCCCCCGAGAGCGTCCCTCTACTCGAAGATCTCGACATCCTCATTCTCGACGCGCTGCGCCGCGAGCCGCACCCCAGCCACTCCCACCTCGCCCGCTCGCTCGAGTTCGTCGAGCAACTCAAACCCCGTCGCGCCTTCTTCACCCACATCTCCCACGACCTTGAGCACGCCACCACCAACGTCGCGCTGCCTCCCAACGTCCGCCTCGCCCACGACGGCCTGCAACTTGAGTTTGAAATCGCCAGCGACGCCGCTTAGTTGCAGTTCACCAAAGTGTTGCACTCTTTCTAAAATTGTCATCCTGAGCGAAGCGAAGGACCTGCTTTTGCTTTTGTTGTTGCTTGTTCTGCTCTATGTATGAATAGTGAATCCGCTGCAATGAAAATCTTCCACTCTATCGACGAACTCGCGAACCATCCGCGCCCCTCGGTCGTCACCATCGGCAACTTCGACGGCGTCCATTGCGGCCACCGCATGGTCATCGACGCGGTCATCGCCCGTGCCCGCGAATTGAACGCCCGGGCCGTCGCCGTCACCTTCGATCCTCACCCCGCCCGCATCCTCAAACCTGAAGCTGACATCCGTCTCATCACCCCCCTCTCCAGCAAGCTCGAACTCCTCGCAGAAACCGGCCTCGACGCCACCCTTGTCCTCCCCTTTACTCCCCAGTTCGCCGTGTGGACCGCGCAGGAGTTCGCCACCCGCGTCCTCCACGACGCCCTTCACGCCGTCGAAGTCCACGAAGGCGAAACCTTCCGCTTCGGCCACGAAGCCGCAGGCAACGTCACCAGCCTCACCCAACTCGGCCACGACCTCGGCTTCGAAGTCCGCACCTTCGACCCGCTCATCCTGCGCGGTGGCCCCGTCTCCTCCAGCCGTGTCCGCACCCTCATCGCCGCCGGCGAAATGAATCAGGCCCGCGCCCTTCTGGGTCGCTCCTTCGCGGTCCGCAGCACCCCCGCTCTAGGCCGTGGATACGGCACGCGCTACACCGTCCCCACCATCAACCTCGCGCCCTACACCGACCTGCTCCCCGCCAACGGCGTCTACATCGCGACGCTCCGCGTCGGCCCCCGCAACTTCCGTGCCATCACCAACTGCGGCAACCGTCCCACCTTTGGCGCGGACTCCTTCGCCGTCGAGTCTTACTGCCTCGACTTCGAGCCTCTTCCCCTCACCGAAGCCACCCCACTCGAACTCACCTTCCTCCACCGCCTCCGCGACGAAGTCCGCTTCCCCACCTCCGAAGCGCTCCGCACCCAAATCGCCTTCGACATAAAAAGTGCCCAACGCTACTTCGCCCTCCACGAAGCACTGCAAACTGGCAACCGGAAACTCTAAGCCCAACCCCGCTCGAAACCGCCGCAATTCTATTCTTTGGGCGGCTCTTTTGGCGGAACAGGCGGTGTAGCAGCAGGCGCACTCGCCGGAGCCCTCACAATCGGCGCGGGCACAGCGTCTCTCGGCGCTTCCGCAGACGGAGGCGGAGCCGCGTCCCCCGGAACCTTTGCCGGAGCCGCATCGCCCTCCGGCCCATCATCCTTCATCTCGCCACTGTCTTCCTTCGGCAGTTTCGGAACATCCTCATCCGTAGGCTCAGCCGGAAGATCCAACTGCTTCTTCGGTGCATTGGGCTTTGAGAAGCTCTCATTTGGCTTTGCCGCCACTGCCGCTTTCATAAAGTCCATCCACATCGGCAGCGCCGCCTTCGCGCCGGTCTCCTTCTTGCCCAGCGACTCGCGATCGTCGAACCCAATCCACGTTCCGCACGTCACCGACGGCGAGAACCCAATGAACCACGCGTCGGTATAGTTGTTCGTCGTCCCCGTCTTCCCGCCCAGCGCGTGCTTCATCGACGCCGCCGCCGCGCCCGTCCCACGCTGCACCACGGCCTGCAACAAGATCATCATCGCCCGCGCGGTGTCCACGGAAAGAACTTCGCGAACCTCCGCCGTCGGCTCCTGCACCTGCAACCCGTCGGTCTGCACCACCTTGCGAATGTAGTGCGGCTGAATGCGAATCCCGTCGTTGGGAAACACGCTGTACGCCCCCACCTGCTCGGCCAGCGTAATGTCCGCCGCCCCAATCGCCACCGGCAGAAACGCGGGCATATTGCTGGTAATCCCAAACCGCTTGGCCGTCGCGATCACCTTCGTGATGCCGTACTTGTTCGCCAGTCGCAACGCCGGTATGTTGCGCGACTCCGCGAACGCGTCGGTCAGCGTCATGTTCCCTTTGTACCCGGCCTCGTAGTTGTGCGGCGTATACGGCCCATTCGGCGTATAGAAACTGGTCGGCGCATCGACCACAATGCTGTTCGGCTTCTCGCCCGCCTCGATCGCCGTCGTATACACATACGGTTTGAACGACGACCCCACCTGCCTCTGCGCCTGGGTCGCGCGATTGAACTGCGACAGCGCAAAGTCGCGCCCACCCACCATCGCCAGCACTTCGCCATTGGAGTTGTCGACGGCCATCAACGACGCCTGCGCCCCGCTGTCCTGCTCCAGCACCACCTTCGGCCCCTCGCCGCTCGTCGCGCTCACCACTTTCACATAGACCACATCGCCGGGCCGCACCAGCGCATCGCCCTTAAATTTCTGCGTCCACGCCCAATCCACCGCAGTCATCGTCGCCCGCTGCGACCCCAGCTTAACGACAATTTTTGTGGCAGTCGCCTGCACCACCAGCGCGTGAAAATAGCTCCCATCGGCAATCGGCAGCGACCAGTCGGGATGCCGATAGCTCTCCAAATTACCGCCGCCATTGAGCACGTTTTGCAGCTTGCCCTTCCATCCCTGCCTGCGTTCATACGTCGCCGTGCCTTCTAGAACGGCCTTGTTCGCCACGCGTTGCAAATCGATGTCGAGCGTCGTATACACCCGCAAGCCCGCGCCGTGCGTCTCTTCGACGCCATACTCCTTCTCCAGTTGACGCCGGACTTCTTCCACAAAATACGGGGCCTCGGTGTTCACCGGCGTCTCGATATGCAGCCCCAGGGGCGCGGCCCTGGCCTCGTCCGCCTGCGCCGCCGTAATCTTCTTGTCCTGCAACATCTCACTCAACACCAGGTCCCGCCGCCGCAACGCGCGCTCCGGATGCCGCACCGGCGAATACTCCTCCGGCCCTTTCGGCAGCGCCGCCAGCAGCGCCGCCTCGGGCAGCGTCAAGTCATGCACATGCTTCGAGAAGTAATACTCGGACGCCGCTTCAAAACCATACGTCCCGCGCCCCACATAGATCTGGTTCGCATACAGCGTAAAAATCTGTTGCTTCGTAAACCGCCGCTCAATTTGCAGCGTCAGAAATATCTCCTGTATCTTCCGCCCGTATGTCTTCTCCGACGAAAGAAACAAGTTCCGCGCCAGTTGCATCGTCAATGTCGACGCGCCCTGCGCTTTCCCTTTCGAGTGAACATCGTGGTACGCCGCGCTCGCCGCGCGCGCCAAATTGATCCCGCCATTGGTCTCGAAGTTCTTGTCTTCGATTGAAAAAATCGCCTGCTTCAACTGCTCCGGAAACTCGCTGTACGGCACCACCACCCGCCGCTCCAGCGCAAACGACCCAAACACTTTTCCGTGAATGTCGTAGAGCTCGGTCGTGGTACTGGGCCGGTACCGCGCCAGTTCGTCCATCTGCGGCATGTTGACCGAGTACACCAGCATCAGCCCGACCATCACGCCGAACACAGCGGACGCCCCCAGCAGCGCCAGAAAGGCCGCGCGCACCGCCAACTTGCGAGTCGGATAAGTCGGCTCCCGAAAACGATTCAGAAAACGCCGCCACGCTGGCCGGCCATCGACTTCGCGGACCTCGCGTCCTTCCATTTCGTTCTGATCGAGGCTCGCCACGGCTACAGTCTACGATGCAACAAATCGCAACGCGGTAAGGCCCCTGAATTAACGCGCCTCAGCGAGGCGCATCAGGCGGCAAGGAACGCCAAAGGACCTATTCAGACTTTCCTTAGCGCTGAACGTCGCCATCCATCGTCTGCCGGACGACCCGATTCTGAGCGTCGAGCGCGACCGTCCCCGTGAGCGGCGGATCGCTGCGCCCACGCAGCAACGGCAGGTCGATCATAAAGCGCGGGTCGCGAAAAGTGACGATCGTACTGTTCGCGAAGCGCGTGTCACTCGGATTGTTCGTTGCCACGCGCGTTGGATCGCCGGGCGGGCTTTCCGCGATGAACGGCATCGGCGACCAATCCATATACACGCGCCCCAGCGGGCTGGCCTCGGCCGCCAGCACTGCGGGCGTGCGCGCGGGCATGAAATGAATGTCCTGCGCGGGCGTGAGCGACCCGTTGAGCAGGTCGATCTCCGCGAGCTGGTAGAACTCGCCAAAGTCGGACACGGCGTGCCATCGAAAAGGGCTGAAAGGATCGGGATTTGCCTGCACGCGGACCGGCTGCGCGAATTCTAGCGGCGTGTCTGGCCCAGCTTCGGCTGGCGCAACAGCCATGCTTTGAGCGGCGGCGATCTGTTCCGCGCGCCCATGCTCCACCGCGCGCAACGACCACCAGGCCGCGACGCCCAGCAGTGCGGCGATCGCCCAGCCTCGCCCGCGAAAACGCTGCTTCCGCGCTCCCAACTCCGCTCCCACCAGAGCGAACAGCGGCGGTGCAACAAAGGCCAGCAACAGCAGGGCCAAAATCACAGGATCGAAGATGAACACGAACGACCCCGCATACCAGCGCGGGTCAAACGGAAAAAACGGCCGCAGCCCATAGTTGTTGCTGTAATCCAGCGCCAGATGGCTCAACAGTGCCAGCAA
>JALYTE010000027.1 GCA_030854435.1 Acidobacteriota bacterium
CGGGCCAGTTGGCTCGCCGATCGCGTCGTCGTGCCCTTGAAGACCATGTGCTCGATGAAGTGCGAAATGCCGTTGCGCTCGGGGGTCTCGTCGCGGGAGCCGGAGTCGATCCAGACGCCCATCGAGACACTGCGCAGGTGGGACATGCGCTCGGTGAGGACGAGCAGGCCGTTGGGGAGCGTGGTCTTGCGGATGTCGCGGGCAGGGGAGGTGGAGGTCGGGGCGGCGTTCTCGGCGACGGGTACAGAAACGGGCATTGCTCTATTGTTTCATGGCCCGGGAAAGAGTTGGGTAAGCGAGCGAAAGCAAAAGCCTTGACGCAAAGGGCGCGAAGGGAGCGAAGTTTCGCGAAGCAAGGCGGTTACGATAGAGGGTGATGGCTGAGATGGAAATCAATGCGGGGGTAGAGGCAGCGGTGGCGATGCCCGCAGCGCATGCGCTGTTTGGGTTGGGGTTGGCGGAGTTGACCGCTGTGATGGCGGGGATGGGGGAGAAAGCGTATCGGGCGCGGCAGGTTTTCGATGCGCTGTATAAGCAGCGCGTCGAGTCGCTGGATGAGGTGATGACGCTGCCGGTGGCGTTGAGAGAGACGATGCGGGCGGCGGGGTGGACTGTGGCGCTGCCGGAGATGGTGCAGACGGCCAAGTCGGTCGATGGGACCGAGCGGTACTTGATGCGCATGGCCGATGGGGAGACCGTGGAGACGGTGTGGATGCCGGATGGGGATGGCGGCGAACGTGGAGATGGGAGCGAGGCGGCGGTGGAAGAGGCTTCTGAAATTGTAGAAGCTGACGAGGCTGTGGCAGGCGAGAAGCAGGTTCCCTGCGGGAATGACAGAAAGAAAAGCAACAGCAAAGGCAAAGTGGATAAGCGCAACTGGGGGGCGCTGGCGGAGCAAGGGTTTCGGAGGGCGACGATTTGTATTTCGAGTCAGGTGGGATGCGCGGTGAATTGTCAGTTTTGCCTGACCGCGAAGTTGGGGATTCGTCGCAACCTGACGGCGGGCGAGATCGCCGGGCAGGTGGCGGCGGTGCTCAACCGGCATGGCGTCAAGATGGGCAAGGACCGCATCAACCTGGTGTTCATGGGGATGGGAGAGCCATTTCTGAACTACGACGCATTCATGCAAAGCGTGCGCGTGCTGGTCGACGGCATCGGTGTGCCGGAGTCGCGGATGACGGTTTCAACCAGCGGCATACTTCCGGGTATAGAAGCGTTCGCGAAGGAGACGGTGCGACCCAAGCTGGCACTTTCGCTGAACGCGAGCAACGACGTGGTGCGTGAGCGCATCATGCCGATTACGCGCAAGTGGAATATCGCGAAGCTGTTGGAGGCGGTGAAGGCGATTCCGCTGCGGGCGCGGGAGTGGGTGACGTTCGAGTATGTGCTGCTGGGCGGCGTGAACGATCGGCCCGAACATGCGCGCGAGGTGCTGGCGCTGCTCGCGGGGATGCGGGCAAAGGTGAACTTGATTGTGTGGAATCCGGGGCCGGGGATCGACTACTCGCAGCCCAAGCCGGAGGACGTGGCGCGGTTTCAGAAGCTGCTGATGGCGGGTGGGATGCCGACGTATATTCGCAGGCCGCGGGGGCGGGATATTTATGCGGCTTGTGGGCAGTTGAAACGGACGGTGGCGGAGGATCTGGTCGTGATTGGCACGGCGGGTTGAGATAGAATGGATGGACACGAGGTGGCGAAATGGCGGCCATGGCGACGGTTCAGGCACAGGTGGAGTTGGATGTGGAGCGGCGCGCGGCTGAGGTGCTTCGACGCGATGGTATTACGGTGGAAGACGCAGTGAGGTCGATGCTGACGCGCACGGCCGAAGAGGGAGTTTTACCGTTCAACCGTGACCGGGACGTGAGTATCGATAGGGAAGACAATCCAGAGCATGACGTTTGGTTTCGGGCGAAGGTGCATGAGGCGCTGGACGACCCGCGTCCTCCGATCTCACGCGAAGAGCTTGATCGAAGGATGGCGGCACGGCGTGCGGATGCGCTTGCGCGGATGCGATAGAAATGGTGGTGTTGTGGGAAGAAGCCGCGACCACCGACCTCCAGAGCATATTCGATTTTATCGTGACCGACAGTCCGAAGAACGCATTGTTGGTGGACATCCGTATCTGCGATCAGACCGATGAGTTGACGCGGTTTCCAATGCGCGGGCGAGTTGGACGTGTAGCGGGCATGCGAGAACTGGTGATTCTAAATACGCCCTATGTAGTGGCCTACCGTGTCGATGAAGGCGAGGTGCGAATCTTGCGCGTTCTTCACGGCGCGCAGCGATGGCCTGAGAATTTATAAAGCATTACGGCGCAGGGCGAGTTGGAGGACGGTCTTAGCGACGAGATCGTAATCGTGGCGGAGCAGATCGCCTTCGTGGACGAAGTTGCTGGTGACCGGCTCGACGCCGAGGGCGCGGACGCGGTCGAGGTCGGCTTCGATGGGGCATTGGCCTTCGTGTTCGTAGCGCTCCAGCGTTGAGGGGTTGATGGGCCCGGTGTTGACCAGGGCGAAGTCGAAGATGCGCGCGCCGGTGTGGTCGAAGATCTTTTCGATGTGCTCGGAAGCGGTGAGGCCGAGCGACTCGTTGGCCTGCGTCATCAGGTTGCAGATGTAGACGCGAGTGGCGCGCGCGGCGACGATCGCTTCGGGAATGCCGTGGACCAGTAGGTTGGTGATGACCGACGTGTAGAGCGAACCGGGGCCGAGCGTGATGAGCTCGGCTGCGGAGATGGCCTCGAGCGTTTCGGGCAAGGGCTGCGCGTCTGCAGGCTCGATCATCAGCTCGACGATGTTGCGTTTGGAGGCGGTGATGTTGGTTTCGCCGTGGACGAAGGTGCCGTCGTCCATCTCCGCGACGAGAGTGGCGTTGGCCGTGGTCGAGGGGTAGATACGGCCGCGCGTGGCGAGAATCTGCGACGACATTTGTACCGCCTGTGCGAAGTCTCCGGTGATGCCGGAGAGCGCGGCGACGAAGAGATTGCCAAAGCTGTGGCCTTTGAGGTCGCCCTGCTCGAAGCGGTATTGGAAGAGTTGCGAGAGGAGACGTTCGTCCTCCGAAAGCGCGACCATGCAGTTGCGAACATCGCCCGGGGGCAGGATGTTGAGATCTTCGCGCAAGCGGCCCGAGGAGCCGCCGTCATCGGTGACGGTGACGATGGCGGAGAGTTCGCGGATGACGCAGAGTGCGTCCGAGGCAAGCAGTTCGGGTCTGCGTCGGGAACGGCGGTCGATGCCACTGGGCGCTCCGGGCGCGGCGACATAACGCTTCAGGCCACGCAGGAGGGTGGAGAGACCGGTGCCGCCGCCTATGGCGACGACGTGGAGTTGGGTTGAGGGATTCATGCGCCTGCTTTAGTGTAGTCGGCGCTGCCAGGTGCAAAAAGCAGGTTCCCTACTGGAATGACAGAAAGAAAAGCAACGGCAAGTGCAAAGGCAAAAGCGAACGCGGAGGACGCTAAGGGAACGCGGAGGAACGCAGAGGAAAAGCAACAGCAGATTCCCTGCGGGAATGACAGAAAGAAAAACAATGGCAACGGCCGCGGACTACGCTTCGGGGTAGAGGAGTTCGGTGAAGCGGGGGTCGTCGGCGACGCCGTCGAAGTCGGAGTCGGAGCGGGCCTGGATGCGATTTTGCGCGTTGAGGCGGATGGCTTGGGTGAGGTGGTCGATGCACTTCCGCGTGTCGCCGGTCATGCTCGCGAGCAGGGCGAGGCCGTAGAAGGCGTAGTCGGCTGTGTTCTTCTTGAGCAGGATGGCCTGAAAGTGTTCGCGCGCGTCCTCGTAGTGGCCGTGGTTGAGCAGCGAGATGGCGTAGTCGTAACGCTCTTCGTGAGTTTCAAAGCTGGTCGAGCCTTTGGATATCTGCGCGACGCACGCGGCGATGTACATGCGGATGCGCTCGGCGAGGTCGTGGGGCGCGCTGGCGAGCATCTGGGTGAAGATGACGTGCGCCTTTTCATACTTGCCGGATTGCATGAGCTTGAGGGCCTGCTCGTAGAGCGCGATGGTCTTCTTGCGGGCCTCGTCGGAAGGTGGCACGGCGACGCCTGCCAACGTGCGCGGCTTCTTGTGCGGCAACGCTGGAACAGCGGCCTTCGAGGACGATTTCGAGTTGACGATTTTCGTTGCCATGGTCCTCTGTGTGTGCGGCCCAGTGTGCGGCCCGGTTCAAACGGCGATTAATGTGGATGCACGACTGCTTCGGTTTTATACGGGAGCGAAGGGCGTAGGTCAAATGTCGTCTTCGGAAAAAGTTTCCACAGGCTGTTTTCGGTAGAGGACGGGGTTGAGCGTGGGGTCGTTGTACATCTTGAGTTGGCGGTAAAGTTTGAAGCGGCGGCGGCCGGAGAGCGCGTCCTGCCAGAGCGCGTCGAGGCAGCCGACGAGATCGTTGCGCTGGGCGTCGAGGATGGTTAGGCGGTCGCGATTGCGCTGATGGTGTGCGGGTCCCTCGTCCATGCGATGGGTTTCCTCTTCGGTGTGGAAACGCTTGAGAGCGAGGATAGAGAGGCGGTCGATCATCATGCCGGGGGTTTCGGAGTGCAGGGAGACGGCGTCGTTCTGCGGGGGGAGTTGGGCGAGGAGAAGGAGATCGATTTGCTCGACGAGGTCGTTGCGGCGCTGGTTGAGAGTGTCGATGGTGTGCTTGTGTTGGGTGATGTCATGGTCCGATGCAGAGGGGTCGCGCGCGTCGTCTTCTTCGTGCCAGAGGTCGAAGTTGGCGCGGTGCTGGTCGAGGATAATTTTGTCGAATGAGTTTTCGGTAGAGGCCTCGGCGGCGCGGGTGCCGTGCCAGCGGGTGGTGGCCTGGTCGTGAAGTTGGAGGATGTGCGGCGCGTCGAGCATGGATTCTCCAGTGTAGCGTGCGAGACTTATGTGCATGGGCAAGGCGCAGCGAGTGCTGATCTATCGTCTCGGGAGTCTGGGAGATGTAGTGGTCGCGCTGTCGTCGCTGCATCTGGTGGCGCGGGCGTTTCCGGACGCAGAACGGCGGATGCTGACCAATTTTCCGGTCAATGCGAAGGCCCCGTCGGCGGCAGCGATTCTGGAGAATTCGGGACTCGTGGCCGGGTATTTTCGCTATGCTGCGGGGACGCGCAGCGTGGTCGAACTGGCGAGGTTGTGGCGGGAGTTGCGGCGTTGGAAACCTGATGTGCTGGTGTACCTGGGCGCGGCGCGGGGAGTGAAGTCGGCGCGGCGGGACGCGATGTTTTTTCGGCTTTGCGGCATTCGGAGGATGGTGGGCGTGCCCGTAAGCGAGGCGATGCAGCAGAACTTTTTTGGAGCGGAGACCGTTCAGGCGCTTGTGGACTTGGAACCGGAGGCTGCGCGGTTGGCCCGGAATGTTGCGGAGCTTGGCGATGCGCGGCTGGAGGATGCGGCGAGTTGGGACCTGCGGCTGACCGACGCCGAACGGAACAAGGCGCGGGAGGCGATTGGGGCTGACGTACTGGCGCTGCCTACCATTGCCGTCAGCGTGGGGACTAAGGTGCAGGCCAAGGATTGGGGCCGCGACAACTGGCGGGCTCTGTTGGCGCGGTTGGCTAAGGAGTATCCGGGTCACGCGCTGTTACTGGCTGGCGCGGGCGTAGAGAGCGAGACCAGCGAGTTTGCGGCGGACGGTTGGCGCGCGATGGGCGGTGGGCCGGTCGTGAATCTGTGCGGTAAGCTGACGCCGCGAGAGAGCGCGGCGGCGTTGGCTCATGCGCGGATTTTTGTGGGGCACGACAGCGGGCCGATGCATCTGGCGGCGGCGGTCGAGACGCAATGCGTGGCCATTTTTGCGGCGCGGAATATTCCGCGAGTGTGGTTTCCGTTTGGGCCGCAGCATCGGGTTGTCTATCATCGCGTGAATTGCATGGGGTGTGGGTTGGAGACGTGCGTTGTGGAGGGCAAGAAGTGTATTTTGTCGATTACGGTGGATGAGGTGATGGAAGCGGTCGGAGAGGTGTTGGCCGATCCCACTCAGGAGCGATGAAGCCGCTCATGAATGGGGGCATTCAGAGTGGTGGTGGCGCGGAGGAGAAGCAGGTTCCCTGCGGGAATGACAGAAAGAAAAGCAAGAACAACGGCAACGGCAGATCCTTCCCCTTCGGCAAGCTCAGGGCAGGATGGCAGCTCAAAAAAAGATGACAGCTTGAGGATGATCACTACCCAAAGACGGCCGGTGCGATGATGGAGCGAGGAGTGCTTATGTTGCCTGAGATTCATCGCGTGCTGGGGTTGCTGGAGGGTGGCTTCGCGGAGTTGAAGGTATTGGTGGTTGGCGACCTGATGCTCGACCGCTACATTCTGGGCGACGTGGACCGGATTTCGCCGGAGGCTCCGGTGCCGGTGTTGCGCCATGTGCGGCGCTATGAGCGGCCCGGCGGCGCGGCCAATGTGGCGATGAATCTTGCGGGCCTGGGTTGCCAGACGTTGCTGGCGGGGTTCTGGGGCAATGACGCGGAGCAGCGTGAGTTGCTCGCGTTTCTCGATGCGGCGAAGGTGGATACCACGGGCGTGGTTGCGACGGCTTTGCCGACGATTTCTAAGACTCGCATCGTGGGGCGGAAGCAGCAGTTGTTACGCATCGATATTGAAAGCCGGGAGTCGCCGACCGATGCCGACCAGCAGCGCTTGATCGAGCGCGTGGAGGTGTTGGCGACGACGGTGAGCGCGGTGGTGTTGTCGGATTATGCCAAGGGGGCGCTGTCGGCGGAGCTCTGTGAGCGCGTGATTCGCGCTGCCCGGCAAGCGGGCGTCGTGGTGCTCGCAGACCCGAAGTCGAGGGATTTCAGCAAGTATTCAGGGGCGACGACGGTGTGTCCGAACCTGGGCGAGTTGGCGTTGGCGACGGGCGTTGCCGCACATGAGACGGACGCGCTGCTGGCGGCGGGTGAAGTGTTGCGCAAGGAGCACGATCTGCGGTATCTCACCGTTACGATGAGCGAGAATGGAATCCGTTTGTTGAGCGACGAGGGTGTGTATCGCTCGCCGACGCGAGCGCGCGAGGTGTTTGACGTTTCCGGCGCGGGGGACACCGTGATTGCGACGCTGGCTGCGGGGCTGGCGGCGGGGTTGGAGGTGAAGACGGCGGTGGAGTTGGCGAATCTGGCGGCGGGGATTGTTATTGGCAAAGTGGGTACGGTGCCGATTGCGCGCCATGAGTTGATTGCCGCGCTGACGCCTTCGAGTGGGATTGGCGCGGGCGAGAAGATTTTGGATCGCGGGCGTTTGATCGCTCGTGTGGCCGAGTGGCGCGTGGCCGGCCAGACGATTGTGTTCACCAATGGCTGTTTCGACCTGCTGCACGCTGGGCATGTGACGCTGTTGGAAGAGTGCCGCAAGTTTGGATCGAAACTGGTGCTGGGATTGAACTCCGATGCTTCGGTGGGCAGGCTGAAAGGGCCTGCGCGGCCGATTGTCGGCGAGCGCGAACGGTTGCGAGTCATGGCCGCTCTGGCAGCGGTGGATGCGGTGGTGGTGTTCGACGAGGACACGCCAGTGGAGTTGATTCGCGCGGTGAGGCCGGATGTGTTGGTGAAGGGTGGAGACTATTCCGTCAAGACCGTTGTGGGGCATGAGGATGTGATCGCGGCGGGCGGACGGGTGGAGATTGTGCCGACGGTGGAGGGGTTTTCGACAACGAGTATTGTGAGGAAGATGCAGGGGACAGAGTGAAGAGGGACAGAGTGAAGAGGGAAGAGTGAAGAGGGAAGAGGATCGCGAACGACCGACGATGCTGTGCATCAGCACCTATGAGAAGGGGCAGGCGTTTTTGCGCGAGGCTGCAAGGCTGGGTTGCGACGTGGTGCTGCTGACCGTTGCGGAGCTTGCGAATGCAGATTGGCCGAAGGACGTGCTGGCCGAGTTTCACACCATGCGGCAGGCGGACGTGCCGGAGCGTCAGGCACCGGAGCAGGTGCGGTTGATTGCGGATGGGATTGCGAAACGGCGACGGATTGCGCGGGTGGTCGCGCTCGATGAGTTCGATTTGGAATCGGCGGCTCTGGTGCGTGAGCATATGCGGTTGCCTGGGATGGGGCAGACGGCGACGCGTTTCTTTCGCGACAAGCTGGCGATGCGACTGGGAGCGCAACGGACTGGCGTTGCGGTGCCGGAGTTTTCGGGCGTGTTCAACGATGAGGATTTGCGCGCGTTTATGGGGAGCGTGGAAGGACCGTGGTTGCTGAAGCCGCGCTGGAATGCGTCGGCTATTGGGATCAAGAAAATTGCGCGGGCGGAGGAGTTGTGGCCGGCGCTGGATGCGCTCGGTAAGTTGCGGACGCACCATTTGCTGGAGCGGTTTGTGCCGGGCGAGATATTCCATGTTGAGGGCGTGACGTGGGATGGCGAAGTGCTGTTTGCGGCCCCGCACAAGTATGGTCAGCCGCCGATGCAGACCATGCATGAGGGTGGGATTTTCACGACTCGCGGGCTGGATCGGGAGTCAGTCGATGTGGAGGGGTTGCTGGCGATCCATCGCGAGACCCTGACCGCGCTGGGAATGCAGGCGGGTGTGACCCACTCGGAGTTCATCAAATCGAATGCGGATGGGAAGTTTTATTTTCTAGAAACGGCCGCGCGGGTGGGCGGAGCTTACATTGCCGATGTCGTGGAGTATGCGACCGGGTTGAATCCGTGGGTGGAGTGGGCGCGGATCGAAGTGGCGTTGTTGCGCGGAGAGGAGTACGCGCTACCGCAGTTGCGCGAGGATTATGCAGGAAGCGTCATCTGCCTGGCACGGCAGGAGTGGCCGGATACAAGGGCTTACGACGCCCCGGAGGTGGTGTATCGGTTGCACAAGCTACATCATGCTGGCTTGATTGTGCGGTCGGATTCGGCGGATCGCGTGGAGCAGTTGCTGGATGAGTATGGGCGGCGGTTTATGACTGATTTCTATGCGCGGTTGGACGCGCCGGACAAAGCGACGGGTTGAGAGTAGGTGGTGAGCGGGCTGGGGCTCGAACCCAGGACCAACGCCTTAAAAGGGCGATGCTCTACCAACTGAGCTACCCGCTCGTGCTCCAAAGTAAGGTTATCATGGGTCTTCGAGTGAACTGCGACAACTGTCTTGGCCAAACTAAAGCGAGATTGCGTATAGCACGGTTGATCCATTGACGTTCAGAAGCGCGTGAACATACGCTCTCGGTACGGCGGATGCGATGTGTTTGAAGGTGTGAAAGATCGGATGAACGACGCTGAGAAGTCCGCCCGTCTGGATGCGGGATCTAAATTGGGACCGCGGTTGGAGCGGCGGGCGAAGTTGCGACCGCAGTTC
>JALYTE010000445.1 GCA_030854435.1 Acidobacteriota bacterium
GGGCACGACCTTTGCTTGGTAAAGACATTGCGGTGCCCTCTGCGCGTTTTCCGGCAGAGTGGTATCCAAAAGAAAACAGGATGAGCACGACGGCTCCGGTCGCTGGCGCTCCATACAGCGCCACAGAGACAATGACCACGAAGGTGCTCAACAGCGAAGGTATGGTCGTTGGGACGGCGCGCCAAAGAACGCTACAGTGGAGAGACAGTGCAGGGCGATTTCGCGATGAGGAATTTTTTGAGATCGAAGGCCATCCGAACGCCTTTCCCGACATCCCGCCTCTGATCACGGCTGTGGACACCGTTCAGCATTGCCAATTCACCTGGAGTGATTCCGTAAATCCAAATCAAGATGGTGAAGCTGTCGTGAACTGCAATTCGCTGGAAGTGAGCCGCGGAGAAGATGGCCTCGCGAGATCAATGACAGATCCAAAGCCGGAGATAGCCCACGAGCAGTATGGACCCATGGCTACCACCACGACGACAACGCCACTCGGCAAACGCACTATACAGGGCTTGGAGGCCGTGGGCGTCCGGTCTGTCACGACCGAAGTCGACGCCGAAGGAAAGCCGCAGGGTACGAAAGAGGCCGAGATATGGTGGTCGCCTGCGTTATACGAGAGCCTCATTATGACGGTCAAGACAGGTCAAAACATCGTTACATGGGAGATGACAGGGATCGAGAGAAGCGAACCCGATGCAAAGCTTTTCTACCCGCCCGATGGTTACTCCATTCGCAAAGAAGAAGAGATGCCGCCGCTTCCTGTTCCTGCACAACCATAGCCTTTCGCTAGCAGTGTCGAAGAAAAGCAGATCGAAGAGAACATTGTTTCTCCAGGGTGTGGACAGGCGGCCTTTCTAACGCATGATATTGTCCTTTATCACGCGCGCAAGCATGAGCCTCCATAACATCCTTTATGGAAGGCCTCGAAGGCTGCGGATTTAAACTGACCCCTACCTCTTTCCGACTGCTTCATTGCACGTCCGCGTCGAAGACTCCGGTTTCAACCGTGCCGCCGTGCTTCATTTGGATGAAGATGCGGTAGCGCCCGGCGGACGGAAAGCCGTACGGAAACTCGACGACCGGCGGAATCTTCTCGTTGCTAGCGGACATTCCCGGCATGTCCTCCATTGCGCCAGCAGACTCAGATCCCTCGCCGTTGGCGAGCATCATCGCGGGCATCGCCGCCGAACCCTCGGGGTGCGTGTGCGCGAACACCGTGCCATCGGTCTTGACGAACGCCGCGTGCCCGGCCATGCCGAGGTAGGGTACGGCGTCCTCGGCGGGCTTGCCTGACGCATTGAGCAGCCGAAAGCGAAACACCGTTGCGGTATTCGCGGTCAACGTCGCGGGGCGGTCCCAGACCATCGAGTAGCCGTCGGGCAGCGGGTACGCACTGCCAAGTTCTCCGTGCGAAAGCGGCGGCGGAAGCGCTTCCGCATCGTCGAACGCGAGGGGCGCGGACGACATGCCCGACGGCACGGTGAGCGTCGCCGTCAAGGTCTCCGGAAAACCGCTGCGGAAGACGATGTCGGCGTACAGCTTGTAAACGCCGGATGGCATCGCGGGCAGAGTTTTGCGCAGGTCGTCCTTCGAGACCTGCGCCGGATGCAGATGGAACACGGCATCCATCTCCGGCCAGCGAATCGCGTAGAGATGCATGATCTTGCCGTGGTCGAGAATGAGGTCGCCGAGAGCCAGCAACTTGTGCTGCGGATTTTTTGCAGGCACGTCGTCGTCGATGGCGAGGTCGAGCGTGTTGCCGCTCAACGCCGCGCGCATCGCCAGCGGATGATAGACGCCCGCGGCATAGTCGGCGGCCTCGACGTTCCACCAGTGGTCGCCGAGGAAAATCGCGGCCGCAATAAACATGAACGCGCCCGCCGTGGCGTACAGCGCGCGGCGTCGGCGATTGGCTGGCGGCGGAACGCCGGGAGCGAGGCGCGACTCCCGCACCGCCGCGCCGATGATTCCCGCAAAGCCCAGCGCCAGCACCACGCCCAGCACTCCCAACACCAGCCCGAGCGGACGTTGCATCCGCATCACAGTCAGCGGCATCGCAGCCACGGGAACGCTCGCGGTGGCGTTGCCCGCGCCGCCGCTCACTTCAAACCGCACCTGCCAGGAACCCGCCGCCATCAGCCACAACGAGCCGGTGTAGAAGGCCGGATCGTCCGCCGAACGCTTCATGTTGTCCGGCGTCGGCGGATGCTTCGACGCTTCGCCCGTAAGCGGCATCGGCGCAATCCGAATGCTGTCTATATTTGGGTTGCCGACACCCGTCGCGCCCGTCGCCCGCACCTCGATGGTCGCGATACCCGGTATGACGTTGGGCATGCGCACCGTCACGAAGAGTTTGTACGGCCCCGCGCTCACTTGCTCGAACACGTCTTTGCTGCCGACGTGCGCGTACGCCGGAAGGGCCGTGAGCAGCGCCAACAACAGCGTGCGAAGTCTGAGATATTTCATCGTTGCAATCCTCTCATCCAGCGCCCGAACGCCAGCCCAATCCACGTCGAAATCATCGCATAGAGCGACGCCCGCATCAGGCCCAACCACAGCGCCAATCCTGAATCCGGCTCGAAGAAACGGCGGCCGCGATCGAAGCCCTCGGCCCGCGAGTTGTAGTCGAAATAGATCGTTCCGAAGAAGCGGTTCGCGCTGGCCTTCGACATCAGGAAGTTGGCGAACGGCCACTCCACCGCACACAGGATCGCGATGAACACCGCTCCGGAAACGACCGCAACCTGCCACGGCTTCCAACTCTTCGTGCGCTGCCACAGCAGGTCGAGCGCCAGCGCGGGCAAGATGATGAGGACCGGAAACTTCCCCGGTATAAGGTGCGTGACCGGATTGAACACCGGCCCCAACTTCGGCTGCGCCGGAAACAGCGGCAGGATCAGGATCTCGGCGATCAGCACCGCCATATAGACCCCCGCCGTCGTCGTCGCCGCCCAGCGGAAACGCGACGCTTCGGAGAACGCCGCCAGCAGCACCGGTACGGCGATTCCAACCGCGATATACGCCGCCGCCTGGTGCAGCATCACGTCCCAGGTGTACTCCTGCACGAAGAACATCTGCCCGCTGACGGCGAGGCCACCCGTGTAAAGCAGGAGTTTCTGAAGTCGCGAGAAACTCGACGCGCCCTCAACACCTGCGCGATTCATCGCCGCCAGGATCAGGAAGATCATTCCGAACGCGACCGCGCGAATGCCGAGAATCAACAGCGCATGCGGCGGACTGACGATCTTCACGTCGAGCCCGTAGGCGTTATGCCACCAGTTGTCGAAGGGCGCTGAAGTCATCATCGCAACGCCGCCCCAGCCCGCCAGAAACACGCCCAGCGGCGCACGCAGCCCCAGAATGCCAACGGACGAAGCGCGCATTTCGGGGTCGCGGTTCAGCGTGCATTGGGCGACCAGCCAGATGCCGACAATTGCGGCGAGAAGGCCGCAGGCCTGAATCGCAAGGTGCGCGGGCGTCCAGAAAGAGTCGCGCCCAATCGAGCGGTGCCACGCCACGTCCCACGCGCCGCCGATGGATGCCGACGTGACCGCGACCACGCCCATCCAGATGTACCAGGGCACGGACGCCGTTCGGCTTCGCGCGCCCGTCGCGGACGATGCGTTGAGCAGGGCCGCGTTCGCTGTTGTGGACATTCGCTTCTCCAGGAAAATGCGGATTCTTAATCTTAAGTGGCTGCGTTTAGATTACGCTGCCCAGTCCGCATGGGCCATCTGGCTCTCGACGGATGCTTCCACGGAGGCCCGATCCAGCATCCAAAGTAGCATGGAGATTCCAGAGCAGCAGTTGCCCAACAAGCCGAACTTCCTCTTGATCGTCATTATTTTTTTCGTCGCGATCATCGTCGTTCTTGTGCTCGCCTATCTGTTTCTGCGCGGCGAAGGAACGCACATGCTGCGTCACGCCGATCCGCACCACGCGGGCCTTTGCGTTCCTGTGCGCGGCATCGTCTTGCCGGCGAACACCGCATCGCATACCGCCTAACGAGGGTTGCAGCGGATGTTCCGCTACCCTTATCTTTTTTTAGGCGCACCAAAAGAAGTGCCTCGACGCAAAGTTTCGCAAAGCGGAGAGCAAAATTTCGGAAAGATTCTTCGCGAAACTTCGCGTTTAAACTTGGCGAACTTTGCGTCAAGGTTTCTAAAGCCCATTCGCGATTCTGCTCTATGCTGCGCCTTCGACCTTGCCCGACCACGGCGACGCCGTCCGCAGCGCGCGGTTCACATTCTCGATGTTCTCCACGCCGACCGTATTCAACCAGTGCTCAAAGGCCTTTGCGCCGTCCTTCGCGTAGATGGGAATGCCGTCTTTCCACGTTGCGCGGCCACACAGAACACCGTTGTACGACGTGCCGGATTCGCCCGCGAGTTCCAGCGTCTCGATGAACACCGGATTGGAAACGCCCGCCGACAGATAGATAAACGGCTTGTTCGTGACCTCCGCCGCCGTGCGGAAATGTTGCAACGCCTCGGCGCGCGTGTAAGCCTTCTCGCCTTTGAAAGCCTTCGTGCCTTCGACAAACTCCATCACGATCGGAACTTCGACCTTGAGCACATCCACGTTGTATTGCGGCTTGGAAAACTCCTTCATCGCGCCAGCCACAATCGACGGCTTCTTGCGCGCGTAGGCGACCGTCTTTTCGTCACCGCCCTCGGCGTCGTAGCCGACGAACTCGAGGAAGAAGGGAATGTCGTGCGCCACGCACTCGTCGCCGATGCGCTCGATCCACGCATGCTTGAATTCGTTGATCGCGGTCGTATCGAACGGCGTGTAATACAGCAGAATCTTGACGCAGTCCGCGCCCGCGGCCTGTAAACGGCGCACGCTCCATACGTCGAGCAGGTCGGGCAGGCGGCCAGCGGTGTTGGCGTCGTAGCCGGTCTTCTCGTACGCCAGCAGCAGGCCCTTGCCGTTGCGATGCTGCGCCGCCGGCAGACCATACTCGGGGTCGAGCAGGATGGCGGAAGCGTGCTTGGTGAGCACCTCAGTCACCAGCGTCTTGAAGACTTCAAGGTCGTGCGCATCAGCACTCGCACCGCGCTCTTTGGCGAGCGACTTCTGCAACGACCCTCGCTGGTCCATGGCCGCTGCCGCGATCACGCCGCGATCATTCGATACGGCCTTCATTCCAGCCAGTTTCCCAGGGGTAATCTTCATCGTTTCGTCTCCTCGCAATGTTTCCATCTGGCACGATTGTAAATCGCGGGCCAGTCGATTCGCGACACGGCGCGGTCGGGTCGCCTAGAATCCCTTCGGCCGCTCCGCCGCGACGCCAAACGCCTGCTCCAGCGCCATACCCGCCTGCACCATCGTGCCCTCGTCGAACAGCCGCCCAATCAGCGTCACGCCATGCGGCACACGGCGCGGCGGCGAGAACTTCGCCAGCGGATGCTTCGGGTCAGGTGCCCAATCGCTGCGCGCCTCCGAGACCTCGACAAACCCCGCCCGCAGCGTCAGCGACGGATTCCCGGTGAAGTTGAAGATCACCAGCGGCTCGTCGCGCAACGAAGGTACCAGCAGCACATCGACCGTCTCCATGACTCGCGCAATTTCTTTCGCCACCTTGCGGCGCAACCTATCGGCCTGTACGAAGTCCACGGCGCTCAGAAAGCGCGCCTGCCGAAAAGTATTGGGCCATGCGTCGGGCACCTGCATCTTCAACTGGTCGACGCGATGGTCGAGCGTAATCTCTTCGAACGCCGCGGCCGCCTCTGCAAAGAGAATGATGTTGAGCGAGTCGTAGGGCCAATCCGGCAGCGAAACTTCGACCGCCTTCATCCCCAGCTTCTTGACCGTTTCGAGCGCCGCGCGGTCCACATCCGTCGCGTCCTTCATCCACGCCGGAATATATCCAACCCGCAAACTGGAAATAGGCGGTGTCGCTCGCGCGACTGGCATATGCACACTGGCTGTATCGCGCACGTCGTAACCGGTGATCGCGTGCAGCACAAGTTGCGTGTCCTCCACCGAGCGAGCCATCGGCCCGAGTTTGTCGCAGGTCCAGCTTAGAGTCATCGCACCGGTGCGAGGCACGCGGCCAAACGTCGGGCGGAGACCCGTCACGCCGCACCGCATGGTCGGCGAGATAATGCTGCCTTGGGTCTCGCTGCCAATCGCAAACCCGACCAGCCCTGCGGCCACTGCCGAGCCCGGCCCCGCACTCGAACCGGACGCGCCTTCGTCGAGGTTCCAGGGGTTCTTGGTTTGCCCGCCGAACCAGATGTCGTTCAATGCCAACGATCCGAGGCTCAACTTCGCGACCAGCACCGCGCCCGCATCGTTCAGCTTTGCTGTGACTGCCGCGTCCTCTGTGGGAACACGGTCGCGATAGAACTCCGCGCCCCAGGTGGTGGGAATGTGCGCGGTATCGAGCAGGTCTTTCGCGCCCCACGGAATGCCGTGGAGCGGCCCGCGATACTTTCCCGCCGCAATCTCTCGGTCGGCGGCCCGTGCCTGGCCGAGCGCGTGTTTTTCGGTCAACGTAATCACGCAGTTGAGCTTGGGCTGGAAACGCTTCAACCGCTCCAGATAAATCTTCGTGAGCCGCTCGGAGGTCAACTGCTTGGCCTTGATCCACTGCGACAGGTGGCCCACGTTCGCAAAGGCGATATCTTCGTCGTTATGCGGCAGGGGTCGCGGCGACACGGACGGCAACACCTCTTCCGGCGCGTCCGCCGCGCTACAGTTTTCCGTCATCGGCATGCCACTGACGGGCAAAGGTCCCTTGCCCATGGACCGCGGGTCCCACACGGTCGCGGGCACATCGCTGTCGTTGAGCGCCAACTTGCGCGGCCCCGTCCGCCGTTCGTAAAGCGGCGCCATCGCCTGCTGCCAGTTTCCGGCGACCTCCGCGCGGTCGGCGGGAGTCATCTGAATCTGCACCAGCTTCTCCGCCTCGGCAAACGTCGCGGGCGAAACCGCCGGCCCCACTGGCGGCGCGGTCCCAAACACGGTCGGCGCACCCGGCGTGGTCTGCGGCGGAGCGGACGTCTGCGTGGTGGCGGGTGTCTGTGCGGTTATTTGCGGAGCGATGGCCGCTCCCAGCAATCCCAGCGAGCTTTGAGCAAGAAAGTCTCTACGAGTCTTCGGCATGATGTCCCTTCCATGGTTCTCGCTCTCAGGTATACCACCGCGACCTCATCCCTCCTGCCCTCGCTCCTCAATCCTCTCCGCCCCCCGCTTTCTCTATGCTCAATGGCTCGAAGCTCTTCGCTCATTTAAGCCCGCCTCCCGAACCACGCTCCCTCTACACTCTTCCAGCTACGCTCTACACTCTGTTCTATGCCCGTCGCGACGCTCACGCTCGAACTCGCCATCGAACACGCGCAGTCTCTCAAGGACCGCCGCCAAGTCGTGCGCTCGCTCAAGGACAAATTGCGCCACGGCTTCAACATCTCGGTCGCCGAACTCGACGAAGTCGTCGTCTGGAACCGCGCCACTATCGGTGTTGCGGCGATCTCCAGTTCGGCTTCGTACCTCGCCGGACAACTTCGCGAAGTCGAAGACGCCGCGCGACGCATCGCCACCGGCCTCGGCTGCGACATCGTCGACAGCTTCATCGAAACTGACACGATGTAGGGTCGCCGACCATTTGTTATTCTTAACTGTTAGCCATGCCTGTTCAAAGAGCCAGAGACCATCATCGCAATCGCGTCGTCACCACCTTCTCGGACGAGATCACTGCCATGCTCGAAGGCGAACTCTCCGACCCGCGCATCGCTCCGTGCTACGTCACGGAGGCCGTCCTCGCGCCAGGGGGAAAGTCCTGCCGCGTCTTCATAGCGGTCAATGGCGACGCGGAGGACGAGGAGAGCACGCTCGAAGGCCTCATGGCCGCGCGCGCCTTCATACGCACTGAAATCCGTTATCGCATGGGCGTCCGTCATGTGCCCGAACTCACCTTCGCCATCGACCGCTCCGAAAAAATGGGTGCCCGCATGGATCAACTCCTCGTCCGCATGAAGAAGCGCAAGGACAAGCTCGACAAGAAAGTTTTGGCAAAAGAAAATGCGGCGTCTGCCCCTGCGTCCCCGCCACGATGAGCCATCACTCCAACATCACCGACGCGGTCCCGGCGCTGCTTCAACTCATCGCCGAGCGCCACAGTTTCCTGATAACCTCGCACGCCCGCCCCGACGGTGACGCCATCGGCTCCGCGCTGGGCATGATGCATCTCCTCGAAGGCCTCGGCAAGCGCGTCGATATCGCCTTCGCGGATCCCATCCCGGTCATTTATCGCACGCTCCCCGGAGTCGAACGCATCGCCACAACGCTCCCCGAGACCGCGCCGGATGCCGTGATCTTTCTGGAGTGCGACCGCCTCGAACGCACCGGTTTCACGGCCGCGCAGTTCGCCGCGCTGGGGTCGCCCTGCACCGTCAACATCGACCATCACCTCAGCGGCCGCGCTTTCGCCGACTTCAACTGGATCGACCCCCAATGCGCCGCGGTCGGCGGTCTTGTCTACGATCTCGCCGTGGCCTCCGGCGCGGACATCACGCCCGCCATGGCGACCTGCCTCTACACCGCCGTGCTCACCGACACCGGCTCGTTTACCTATCCCGGCACCGTCGCCTCCACGTTCGCGCTCGCCAAATACCTCGTCGAACGCGGGGCCGATGCCAACCGCATCGCGCAGTCCGTCTACTTCTCCAATCCCGCCGCTAAAATTCAGCTCCTCGGCATCGCGCTGCGTAATCTCCACATCGAAATGCCCATCGCCTGGGCCTGGGTCACACTGGACGAAATGAGCGAAGCCGAGGCCAGCGTAGAAGACTCCGAAGGCATCGTAAATTACCTCATCGGCATCGCCGGAGTCGAAGCTGCGGTCTTTCTGCGCGAGTTGCCGGGTGGAGAGTTCCGGCTGAGCGTGCGCAGCAAGAGCCACTGCGATGTGTCGCAGATCGCGGAGGCCTTCGGCGGCGGAGGCCACCGCAGCGCCAGCGGATGCACTCTCCCCGGCCCGCTTGAAAACGCCACGGACCGCATTCTGACGCAGCTTCGGACATGCGTGACCGCGGGCCGCGCACCGAAACTCTGTTAGCCTGAACATCGCTCCCAAGCCGCATATTTACACGACCCTTGCCCGACAACTCACAATCCGTCGTCCCCGAATTTCCCGACGGCCCCGCGCCGCGCCTTTCACCGCTCCAGCGCTTTCAGCGTCTGCTCGGCACCGGCATTGGCTGCACGCTTTGGGAGTTCTTCGTCCTCGTCGCCGTATCGACCTACTTTCTGTTCTTCGGCCTAGTGCCGTTTTTCGGTGGAGCGCAGCTCGGCCTGGTCGGCGCCGACGAGCCGCGTTACGCGCAAATTGCGCGCGAAATGCTGGCCGCGCACTCCACCGACTGCCACGAAGTCCACGCCAAAATCACGCCCCACAGCCTCCGCCCCACCGACATCCACAGGTCCTACCAATGCCTGGTCGGAGGCACCGTCACGCCCATCCTCTACGGCCAACCCTGGCTTGAAAAACCCGCGCTCTACTACTGGCGCGCGATGGGCTTCTTCAAGGAGTTCGGCGTGTCCGATTGGTCGGCGCGCCTGCCTTCGTCGTCCGGGGCCGCCTTTTTGATCCTGATGGCCTTTCTGCATCTGCGCCGCTTCCGTCCCGGCGGCCATCTCGACGCCGCGCTTATCACCGTCTCCTGTATCGCCATTTTCGGCTTCGCGCGCGGCGCCTCCACCGACATGCAACTCGCCGCGCCCTTCTGCATTGGAATGCTGGGCTGGTACGCGTGGTACGAAACCGGCAAAAAGTTCTGGCTCTTCGACCTCTACTTCTTCGGCGCGGCGGCCACGCTGGCCAAAGGCCCGGTGGCCCCGTTCCTCGCGCTCGCCATCATCCTGCTCTTCGTCGGCCTGCGCCGCGAGTGGTCGGTGCTGCGCCGCACCATCTGGTGGCCCGGGGTCACGCTCTACCTGCTGATGGTGCTGCCCTGGTACATCGCCGTGCAGCGTCGCAATCCGACCTTCTACCGCGAGTTTTTCCTCGAACACAACCTCGAACGCTTCGCCACCAACCGCTTCCAGCACCATCAGCCCATCTACTATTACGTCGTCGTGCTTGTCCTCGGCCTGCTGCCGTGGACCGCACTGTCCTTCCGCGCGCTGGTTGATGCGGTCGCCATCTCCATCGCAGAATGGAAGGTCCGCCACAAACCGCAGCGCTACCTCGGCCACACTCGTGCGGGCGACGGCTTCCCCGAGTTCCTGGTCCTCTGGGCGGTGTTCCCCATCGTCTTCTTCTCGCTCTCGGGCTCGAAACTCCCCGGCTACATCCTGCCTTCCATCCCGCCCATCACCATCCTCACCGGCGACTACATCCACCGCATCCACCGGGCGGGGATTTCCAAGTGGCTGCTGATCATGCACGCCGCGGTGTCGGGCATCCTGACCTTCGTGCTTCTGCTCGCACCGCAGTACATGGTCTACGAAAAGATCGTTCCCGCACCCCGGGCCATCGTCGTAGCGGCGTTCTTTGGGGTCCTCACCATTCTGCTGATCTATTTCATTGTCCGGCGATTCGGTGTGACCCGCATTTGCTCGATCACGCTGGTTCCGCTGGCGGCGCTGCTCTTTTTCCTGCTGGAGATGAACGGCCACCTGCTCGACCTCAACTACTCGGCGCGCCCCCTGGCCCGGCAAATCACCGCCGCCGCACCGGACATTCCCCTGCTTGCCACTCAGGACGTTCGCCGCGACATCGACTATGGCCTCGCCTTCTATCGCAACGAAGCGCTCGTCAACTACGAGAAGGACGGCATTCCCGACGAGGAGCATCTGCTCGTGCTTCCGACCAAAGAGGTCTCGCAACTCGGCCAGTTGCTCCCCGGTCGCACCTACGCTCCGCTGTTCCTGTACGCCTGGCAAGGCCTTTCCGTCTACAAGGTCTACGCGCGCTAACTGGCAACTCGAAACTGGCAAACTGGTAGCGGACAAACTGGGAAGCGGGGTGCCCAATGTCCGGATTTTCGGACATGGGATTTCGGAAACGCAAACCCCCTTGCTAACCTGCTAACTTGCCGTCTTTCTCCGAACCCGAAATCCTCGACCTGCGCCACTTCACCGCCGCGCAACTCCGTCCGCTGCTCGAAGACGAAGCCCGGCGCTGGAACCAGCGCCTGCGCTGGGACTACACCCGCTCCATCGAGTTGCTGCTCGAATATCTCGACAGCCGCGTGCTCCCCGGCTTCGCCGCGCTGCACGACGGGCGCGTGCGGGGCTACGCCTTCTGCGTCTACGAAGCGGCCAAAGCGGTCATCGGCGACATCTATGCCTTTGGCGAGGCCGTGTCGCAGGACAACCCGGTGTGCGAGGCGCTGGTACACCACCTGATCGAAATGCTGCAAGCCACGCCGGGGATCGACCGCATCGAAACACAACTGCTCATGTTCCCGGACGGCGCGCTCACCGGGCCGTTTCTATCGCGCGGCTTTCGCGCCTACCCCCGCCTCTTCATGGGCTGCGCTCTGCCTGTGACGGCAACCAGCGCCGAAACTCGCCTCTCCGCTGGCCTGCGCCTCGTCCCCTGGAACGACATCTACTACCAGCCCGCGGGCGAGTTGATCCACCGCGCCTACCGGGGTCACATCGACAGCCAGATCAACGACCAGTACCGCACGGTCGACGGCTCGCTGCGCTTCCTGCACAACATCGTGCGCTTCCCCGGCTGCGGTCTCTTCGACGCGGCCAACTCCTGGCTCCTCCGCGACGAACACACTGGCGTGGTGCAGGGAGTTCTGCTTTCCTCCTGCGTCCGCCCCGACGTCGGCCACATCACGCAACTCTGCGTCGCGCCCGAACTGCGTGGCCTCGGCCTGGGCCGCGCGCTGCTGCACCGTTGCATGGCAGAGTTCGTCCGCCGCGACTTTCGCGGCATCTCCCTCACCGTCACCGCAGGCAATCCTGAAGCCAGCAAGCTCTACGCCGACTTCGGCTTCACCACGCTGCACCGCTTCGACGCCATGGTGTGGGACAACAGAGCATAAGAACCTGTTCACGATCTCTCTTCGCTCTCCCCAAACGTTGACATCTCGACCGGAGGCGCGTTTTTTGCGCCGGAGTGGAGAGACCCGCAGCTTCTCTGCGCAGCCGAATGTCCTTGCCGACACGGAAAATCTACAGGTCTCTTCACTCCGACTTCTCAAAATACGCGAAGGCTCCGGTCGAGATGACAGGGTCTACGGACCTAAACAGAGATCGTGAACAGGCGCATCGAAAAGCGAT
>JALYTE010000053.1 GCA_030854435.1 Acidobacteriota bacterium
AACGTCGCCGAAGCCCTCGCCGAGCTCCAGGCCGGGCGCATGATCGTCGTGGTCGACGACGAGGACCGTGAAAACGAAGGCGACCTCACCCTCGCCGCCGAGTTCTGCACCCCTGAAGCCATCAACTTCATGGCCCGCTTCGGCCGCGGCCTCATCTGCCTTGCCCTCACCGAAGACCGCGCCGATGCTCTCCGCCTCGGCCCCATGACCCAAGACAACACCTCCCGTTTCGGCACCGCCTTTACCGAATCCATCGAAGCCCGCGAAGGCGTCACCACGGGCATCTCCGCCGCCGACCGCGCCTACACCATCAAGGTCGCCATCAGCCCCGGCTCCACTCCCCACGACCTCGCCCGCCCCGGCCACGTCTTCCCCCTCCGCGCCCGAAAGGGGGGTGTCCTGGTTCGCGCCGGACAGACTGAAGCCTCAGTCGATCTCGCCCGCATGGCCGGCCTCATCCCCGCCGGCGTCATCTGCGAAATCATGAACGAAGACGGCACCATGGCGCGCGTCCCCGACCTGCTTGAGTTCTGCGCGCTGCACGGCCTCAAGATGCTGACCGTCGCCGAACTCATCCGCTACCGCCTTCAGAACGAACGCTACATCCGCCGCGTCGCCGAGGCGCAAATGCCCACGGCTTACGGCGAGTTCCGCATGATCGCCTACGAGAGCGAAGTGCAGGGCGGCGAGTCCCACATCGCGCTGGTCTTTGGAGACATCGCATTGTCCGACGAGCCGGCGTTGGTCCGCGTCCACGCCCACTGCCTCTCCGGCAACGTCTTTGGCGCGACCCTCTGCGACTGTCGCGCCGTCGTCGACAACTCCCTGCGCATGATCGCCGCAGCAGGTCGTGGCGCGCTCGTCTACCTGCACCACACTCAGCAGGGATTTGGCATCGACCGCACCCTCCAGCGCCTGTGCTTCCACCGCGACGGACGCGACCACAAGCCGGACGGCACCCCCGACCGCGACCAACGTATCCTCCGCCAGGTCGGCCTCGGGGGACAAATCCTCTCCGACCTCGGCATCCACAAGATCCGCCTCCTCTCGAACCACCGCACCCACGTCCCCGCTCTACAGGGCTTCGGCATCGAGATCGTCGAACAAGTCCCCATCCCCCTCACCCCAATGCAGTTGTCGTCCTGAGCACCGTTGCTCTTGCTGTTGCTTTAGTTTTTGCTTTTCTTTCTGTCATTCCCGCAGGGAACCTGCTGTTGCCGATGGGGGCATGGCCAATCGCCTTCTACTGCACAATCAGATTCAACGTCACGGTCTGCATAATCTGCGCCCCGCTCGTCGAGGTCGCAGTCACTTGGTATTGATAACTTCCCGCAGGCGTGAAGCGTGTCGTGCTCGCGACCGGAGCGATGCCGCCGCCACAACCCACCAGCCCTCCACTTGCAAGCACTCCTAGCACCACCAGCAAAAACGTCCTCCGAATACGCCGCGCACGTCGCACCAGCAACAACGGCAATCCGAGCAACGCCAGAAACACCGTCGCACGCTCGAAGGGACGCCTCTCAAGACTCGCCGAGGTGATCGTGTTGATCGTGACCGTCGAACTCTGCGCGCCTCCGTTCAGGGTGACAGTCGACGGATTGATCGAACACGACGCATACGTCCCTGGATTGATCGGCGCGCACGTCAACGCCACCGCTCCGGTAAACCCGTTGACCGGCGTCACGCTGAGCGGATAGTTCGCGGGCGACCCGCTCTTGACCGTCACCGTTGCCGACGGGCCTCCATTGACGGTCAGCGTAAAGCTCCCCGGCGCCGATCCGCTGCCAGTCAGCGGAATGGTCGCGGGCGACGATGGATCGGAACTCGCAACGCTCAGCGTCGCACTCCGCGCGCCCACGGCCGAGGGCGTGAACGTCACCGTCACCGCGCATCCCTGGCCCGGTTGCAACGTCGTCACGGAGCAGGGAACCGTCACCGCGAAGTCTGCCGCGTTCGCTCCGGAAGACGCGATGCCGATGCCTGTAACGGGCGCCGACCCGGAGTTCAGCAGCGTGAGCGAAAGATTCGCCGGAGCGCCCACGGCAATCGTGCCAAAAGCCAGCGCTCCCGGTGTAATTTGCAGTTTCGCAACGACCGCATTCCCCGTTAGCGCTACCGTCAGCGGAAGCGTCGTCGCATTGGTCGAAAGGCTCAACGTTCCCGTCCGCGTGCCCGCGACGGTGGGAGTAAACGTGACCTGCAACACACACGACGCGCCCGCTGCGAGCGCCGATCCAGCCGACGGACAGTTCCCATAAGCCGCCGCGAAATCGCCGCTGCCGGAAAGCGCCGTCAGCATCACGGGACTCGAACTGACATTGCTTATGGTGACCGCAAGCGTTCCGCTCGAACCGATGTTGACCGTCCCAAAGTCAAGCGCCGTAGGACTCAACGTGAGCGGCGCAGCGCCCGAAGTCCCCAACAGTGTCACAAAGTCGAGCGCCGTGCTGGCATCGGTGGCGATCTCCAGCGTGCCGGTGCGCGTCG
>JALYTE010000077.1 GCA_030854435.1 Acidobacteriota bacterium
TGCGATGACCGCTCGCCTCATCATCAACGCTGACGACTTCGGACAAACCCGCGGCATCAACCGCGCCGTCGCGGAACTCCATGCCGCCGGAGCGCTGACCTCGGCGACTCTGATGGCGAATGGCCTCGCTTTCGACGATGCGGTCTCCATCGCCGCCGCGCATCCCACGCTCGGCGTAGGCTGCCACATCGTGCTCACCGACGGCCTTCCGGTGTCCGATCCTGCCAGCATTCCAAGCCTGATCGAGCCAGGCAGCAAAACTTTTCGCACATCGCTGGGAGCTTTCCTGATCGCCGTTCTCCGCGGCAAAATCAGGGAAGACGACATCGCCCGCGAAGCCCTCGCGCAGATTCAGAAGCTCCAACGTGCGGGCATCCATGTCACTCACCTCGACACCCACAAGCACACCCACGTCCTGGCCGACGTTGCGCAGCCTCTGCTCGCCGTCGCCGAACGCGCGGGAGTCCGCGCCATCCGCAATCCCTTCGAGCGATCATGGAGCATGAACATTGGCCGCTCCGGCTTCTCGCGCCGCGCCCAGGTCGCCGTCGTCGCCCGTCTGCGCTCGCGCTTCATGCGCCTTCCGCAAATCCAAAATAAAACGGTCGCCACGACCGACGGGACCATCGGCATTTCAGCGACAGGACGTCTCGACGCCGCAACATTGAGATCGACGCTTGCCGCCCTGCCCAACGGCCTATGGGAAATCGTTTGCCATCCCGGCTACAACGATTCCGATCTCGATGCCGTCACGACCCGTCTCCGCGCTTCGCGCGACATCGAACGCACGGCCCTGGCGGAAATTTTCGGCAGCAGTTCCTTGCACCCTTCCGCCCCCGAACTCATCCACTATGGAGAGCTTGAATCGAAGCGCGGCTGATACTGACAACTTCCCTCATGAAAATCGGCATCACCTGCTATCCCACTTACGGCGGTTCCGGCGTCGTCGCCACCGAGCTCGGCATCGAGCTCGCGGCGCGCGGGCATGAGATCCACTTCATCACCTACTCGCAGCCGTTTCGTCTTACGGGCCGCGAAGCCAATATCAGCTACCACGAAGTGCCGGTCTCGAATTATCCGCTGTTTGAATACCCGCCCTACGACCTCGCGCTCGCGACCCGCATGGCCGAGGTGGCCGAGTTTTACTCGCTTGACCTGCTGCATGTCCACTACGCGATCCCGCACAGCGTCAGCGCGCTGCTGGCGCGACAGATGCTCGCGGCCCGGGGCAAGGCTTTGCCGTTCATCACAACGCTTCACGGGACGGACATTACGCTGGTCGGCCTCGACCGCTCATATCTTCCCATCACCCGCTTCGGCATCGACGAGTCGGACGGAGTCACGGCCATCTCCACCTATCTGCGCGACCGCACGCGCGAGGCTTTCGGTATCACGCGCGAAATCGAAGTCATTCGCAACTTCGTCAACTGCGACCTCTACACGCGCAACCCGTCCCATGTAGAGCGGATTCGACCTCGCTACGCCGCACCCGGCGAGCGGCTCCTCGTGCATCTCTCCAACTTCCGCCCTGTGAAGCGGGTGCTCGATGTCGTGGAAATTTTTGCGCGTGTCGCGGCCGAAATGCCCGCGCGCCTCATGCTGATCGGCGACGGTCCCGACCGCTCCGCCGCCGAATATCTTGCGATAAAACTTGGCATCGCCAACCGTGTTCACTTCCTGGGCAAACAGGACAACGTCCACGATCTGCTGCCGCTCGCCGACCTGATGGTGATGCCCAGCGAAATGGAGTCGTTCGGCCTGGCCGCGCTCGAAGGCATGGCCTGCCGCGTGCCTTCAATTTCGACCAACGTTGGCGGCGTTCCGGAGCTGATCGACGACGGCGTCAACGGCCTGTTGTTCGAGGTCGGCGACCTCGACGGCATGTCTGCCGCGGCCATCGACATCCTCGGCGACTCCGTCCGTCTGGAAAAGATGTCCACCGCCGCACGGCGCACCGCGCAGGACCACTTCTGCGCCTCCCGCATCATCCCCCACTACGAAAGCTATTACCAGCGCGTCCTCGATCAATCGCGCGGTTAAGTCCACCCATCCTGCGGCCCACCCGACTTCCGCATATTAACCCCACAGATGCTCGTCTCGACTTCTCCTCCGTCCAACCACTACCTAGCATTTAATCTCGGTAGTGTGGCATAGCAGTGCCGCAGGAGGACACCCATGAAAATCACCGCTTCCGCTCTTATCGGCGGCACATTTCTGGTTCTTGCCGCCCAGGCCTTCGGCCAGACTTCCGGCACGTCACACCCAGAAGACCTCAACGACGACATCACCGTCGTGGCCCCTCAGAACTCTACCGTGACCGTGACCACGCCACCGCCCGCACAACCGGCCAGCGTCTACGAACAGCCCATTCAACCCCGCGTTTATCAAGCGCCGGTTCGCCCCGCCGAAGCCGATCGCACCACGTTCCATGCGCGCGAGGAAGACCCCGACGCCAACATCGTCACCTCTCTTCCTTACACCGAAAACGCTCTCTCTTCGGGCACATTGCTGCGCGCCCGCCTGGTCGGTCCGCTCTCAACCGATAACACCAAACCCGGGTCCCATTTCATCGCCACGCTCACCCGAAACGTCGAGCACAATGGCCGAGTCATCTTTCCTGTGGGAGCGTCCCTCGAAGGCCGCGTGACTGAGGTCCGCGGAGGCCATCGACTGGGCGGTGC
>JALYTE010000103.1 GCA_030854435.1 Acidobacteriota bacterium
ACATGAACTCGTTGGGGTCGGACATCTCGCGCTGCCACTCCATCAACTGGCGCACCCACGCAAGACGCTGCTCGTCCTTGGCGGAAACATTGTCGGAGGCCTTGTACTTCCAGTGTGCGGCGATGCCTTCCTCGGCGATGCGGTGCATCTCCTCGGTGCGAATTTGCACTTCAAATTGATGCCCGCCCTCGGCGATCAATGTGGTGTGCAGCGACTGATAGAGGTTAGGGCGCGGCATCGCGATGAAGTCTTTGAAGCGTCCCGGAACTGGCCGCCATGTGCTGTGCAGAACGCCGATCAGCGCGTAACACTCGGCGACAGTTTGCGTGATGACGCGGATCGCGAACAGGTCGTAGACCTGATCGACCGGGACGTGGTGCGCGGTGAGTTTCTGTTGGATCGAGTACAGCCGCTTGATGCGCGACTCGACGCGGCCGGGGATGTTGAGTTCGCGCAGCTTGGCTTCGAGTGTGGCGACGATGCGGCCGAGAAAACTTTCGCCGGCGCCGCGCAGCAAGTCCACTTCCGCCGTCAGTTGTTCATACGCAAACGGATCGGTGTAGCGGAAGGCGAGGTCTTCGAGCTCGCCACGCAGCTTGCCCATGCCGAGGCGATGGGCGAGCGGCGCATAAATTTCCAGCGTCTCGCGCGCGATCTTCTGCTGCTTGTCGGGCGGCAGGTGTTCGAGCGTGCGCATGTTGTGCAGGCGGTCGGCGAGCTTGATGATGACCACGCGGACGTCGGTCACCATGGCCAGCAGCATCTTGCGAATGTTCTCCGCCTGGTGCTCTTCGCGGTTGGCAAATTTAATGCGTTCGAGCTTGGTGACGCCCTCGACGATGTGCGCGACCTGCTCGCCGAAGCGCGTCGCGATCTCGGGCGTGGAGACGTCGGTGTCTTCGACCGCATCGTGCAGCAGCCCGGCGGCGATGGCGGTAGAATCCATCTTCAACTCAGCAAGCACCTGCGCTACTTCCAGCGGATGGATGATGTACGGCTCGCCCGAAGCGCGCAATTGGCCTTCGTGCTGTTGCACGCAGAAGGCCCACGCCGCGCGCACAATTTCTAGGTCGTCGGCGGGTCGATTGGCGTGAAGCGTCGTGAGCATGTGTTCGAAGCGCGCGGCCAACGGCGCATTGGGAGGTGGACTCGCGGGGGCTTGCAGGGCCGTAATGAGTTCCCCACTCGGCTCGTCGAGGTCAGGAGGCGACAACCTGGTGCTGCTGGAAGGTGTGCGTGCAGGGCCAGACAGAGCGGCGGGCAGGGCCGCTTCGAGCTCCATGCCGGTGTCGCTGGAGACAGGCGCGAGAGTCGTTTCTGGAATCGTCCCTGGGCCAGGGCGTGGCTCGCCCGGCGGCGCGTTTCGCATTGGTCATTTTACATCGGCGCGGTCGCTGCTCCGAAAGGCGAGCAACGGCGAACTTACATGAACCGTCGCCACAGCTCCGTGCTACAAAAGTTCATGCCTCCACTATCCAGGTCTGTCCTCGCGCTCGCCGCCTGCTCGCTGCCTCTTTTCGCTCAAACCGACGCCACGCCAAAGTCTGACGCGAAGCCAACGCAAACCCTCGCCCAGCGCACAGCACCGATGCAGCACTTCGCGGGTCTCCTTCCCCTCGATTGGGACGCCAAAGCCGGCAAGCTCTACCTCGAAGTCCCGCTTGCCGCCGACGCCGCGCACACCCGCTCGCTGGACCTCCTCTACACCGACTCGCTGCCCTACGGCACTGGCTCCAACGACCTCGGCCTGGATCGCGGCCAAACGTCTGAAGGCCGCATCGTTCGTTTCGAGCGCACCGGGCCAAAGCTGCTCCTGGTCGAGCCCAACTCGACCTTCCGCTCCTCCGCTACAGACCCCGCCGAGCAGCTTGCGGTCCTGCAATCCTTTCCGGAGTCAGTTCTCGCGGGATTTAAAGTCGAAGCCGAAGCTGCCGATGGCGCCGTTCTCGTCGACGCAACGGACTTTTTCCTGCGCGACTCGCACCACGTTGCAGAAGCGCTCGCGCGCACGCAGCAGGGCACTTACAAAGTCGACGCCGCGCGCTCCACCATCGCGCTCGACCACACCCGTGCCTTTCCCAGGAACACCGAAGTCGAAGCCGAGCTGACCTTCGCGACGGACGACACCTCGAAGGCCCACTTCGTACGCAACATCGCGCCCGACCCACGCGCGCTCACCGTGCGCGAGCACCAATCCTTCCTGGAACTCCCGCCGCCGGGCTTCACGCCGCGCCGCTTCTCCCCGCGCGCAGGCTATTTCCCGTCCACCTACCGCGACTACAACGCTCCGCTCGGCGAGCCGCTCGACCAGACCTTCATCGTCCGCCACCGCCTCATCAAGCGCGATGCGTCCTGCACAAAAGCGTGTGTTGCCGTCACTCCAATCCAGTACTATGTGGACCGCGGAGCGCCTGAGCCCATCCGCTCCGCGCTGGTCGAAGGCGCGCGCTGGTGGGACC
>JALYTE010000111.1 GCA_030854435.1 Acidobacteriota bacterium
GGTAAACCCTGTTTTCATAGAGGTTTACGAAGTTTTGCACAGGCTGGGGGGCTTGACAACTTTTCGGGCGAAGCTTTGAGCAAAGCGTGGGGGCGAGGCGAAACTGACGGTGGGGCGTGGCGGAAACCCATGGGCCGAAAATCCGCACATGGGGCACCCAGCCTTGTGGTGGCTCCGAGCGCAAGCAGATTCCCCGCGGAATGACAGAAAGAAAAGCAAACGCAAAAGCGGACATCGAATACCGACGACTTTGAGTCCTGCCACAACACCGTCAATATCCTCGTGTTCAAACTTCTGACGGATCGTTCGGCATGGCCGCATGGCCGCGTGCGACTCCAGAGGAGTTTCAAGATGGCGGAGCGGATGAAGTTTATGCGGTTGGCGATGGAAGCGAGCAAGGCGGCGGTGAGCGCCTCGTTGTGCGCGGTGATGGCGGTGGCTCCGGCATTGGCTGAAGGGTCTGTGACGAAAACGCCTGCGGCACCTAAGCTGACCAAACAGCAGAAGACGCTCCATGCGCTGAATCGCTTTACGTTTGGGCCGCGGCCGGGGGATGTTGAGGCGGCGGAAAAGATGGGGCTGCACGCGTGGTTCGAGCGGCAGTTGAATCCGCAAAGCATCGACGACTCGGCGCTGAATACGATGCTGCTGAAGTTTCCGGCCATGCAGTTGAGCCAGGACGCGCTGCTACAGAAGTTCCCGTCGCCGCAGGTGCTGCGGCAGATGTCGCGCCAGCATACGCCGCTGCCGACCGATCCGGCGGAACATGCGATTTATGCGCACGCCATTGTGAACTACGAGAAGCAGATTGCCGCAGCGGAACTTCCGCCGGAAGCCAAGGTCGGCAAGACGTTTGGGGCCATGAACGCGCCGACTGCGCCAGCGGGTGGGCAAGCCATTGCGACCGATATGGCAGGCACCGAGGTGAGCAAGAACGCGAAGGGCAAGGAACGCATTGCCAAGGTGCCCTACACGGGAGAGGCCCCGGCGACGATCATTGCGCTGCCGCCGAATGAGCGCATGGCGAAGATTCTGGCGATGCCGCCGGAGCAGCTCAACGCCTTTCGCGCTGAACTTTTGCCGCGCCAAACCGCGCAGATGATGGCGGGCCTTTCGCCCGAGCAGGTTGAAGTGATGGCCGCGCTGCAAGGGCCGGTGCGGGTGGTCGGCGCGGAGGCGCTGGAGACGCGGCTGCTGCGCGACGTTTACTCGGACCGCCAATTGGAAGCGGTGATGACCGATTTCTGGCTCAACCACTTCAGCGTGTACGTTCGCAAGAACCAGAACGAGCCTTATCTGCTGCCGTCGTACGAACGCGATACGATTCGCCCCAATGCGCTGGGCAAGTTTGAGGACCTGCTGGTCGCGACGGCGGAAAGCCCGGCGATGCTGATGTATCTGGACAACTTTCAGAGCATTGGCCCGGACTCTCCGGCGGCGCAACGCGGCAGGCGCTTCGGCAAGGCGGCGCCGAATTCGCAGGTCGCGCAGGCCATGCCCAAGGGCATCAACGAGAATTACGCGCGGGAGTTGATGGAGCTGCACACCATCGGCGTGCGCTGCGAAGTGAGCGCGGACCACACCGCGAAGCAGCTCGATCGCTCCTGCGGTAGCGGCTACACGCAGGCCGATGTGACCAACGTCGCGAAGGTGCTGACCGGGTGGACCATCGACAAGCCATATCGCGGCGGAGGTGGGTTCACGTTCGAGGAAAACCGCCATGAGGGCGGGTCGAAACAGGTGCTCGGCCAGACGATCAAGGAGGGCGGCCAGAAAGAGGGCCTGGAGGTGTTGCACATGCTCGCCACAAGCCCCGCGACAGCGGCGTTCATCTCGCACAAGCTGGCGGTGCGGTTCGTGAGCGACGATCCACCGAAGGCGCTCGAAGACCGCATGGCGAAGACGTTTCTGGCGAGCGGCGGGGACATCAAGTCGGTGTTGAGGACGATGTTCAACGCGCCCGAGTTCTGGTCGCCGCAGGTCTATCGTGCCAAGGTGAAGACGCCGATCGAGTTCCTGGCGTCGGCGCTGCGGGCGAGCGATGCGACCGTGACCAATGCGCTGCCGCTGGTGCAGGCGATGGACCGCCTGGGCATGCCGCTATACGGAATGCAGACGCCGAACGGTTATCCCTGGGTGTCCGAGCCGTGGGTGAGCACGACCGCGCTGGTGTCGCGCATGAACTTCGCGCTGGCGATGAGCGGCGGCTTGCTGCCGGGAACGCACGCCGATTGGGCCAAGCTGCTGGGCGAAACGGCCACCGAAAGCGCGACGATGCCATCGCCCGAGACGGAGCACCAACTGGAGATGCTGCTGCTCGGCCAACCCGCGGCGGAGCAGACCCGCGCGGTTGTATTGGAGCAAGGAGCAAAGCCCGGCCAAGTGCAGGAAGCGCGAAAGAATTTTGCGCTGGCAACAGCGAACGGCGACGATATGATGGCCGTCGGCGGCAAGGGCAAAGGCAAGCGGGCGTTCGCCGGGGGCGGCGCTTCGATGAGCGACCTCGCCGCCAAGACGGGGAACGATGGCCCGGTGACGACGATGGCCGGGTTGCTGCTGGGGTCGCCTGATTTTCAACGGCGGTAAGAAGCTTGTTCACGATTTCTGTTTGGACCCGTAGACCCTGTCATCTCGACCGGAGCGTTCGCGTCTTTGCGAAGGCGTAGTGGAGAGACCTGTAGATTTTTCGTGACGGCAAAGGCATTCGTCCGCGGGAGAAGCTGCGGGTCTGACAGCATTTGGGGAAGAGCCAAGAGCGTGAAGGTTGCGCCTTATGTGCAACTTTGGCGCAGGATTTGCGTTAGTAAAAGCAGGCATGCTTGCCGTGGAAATCAGGAGATCCGTCATGAACTCGTCGAAATGGATTAGAGACAATAGCGACTGGGGCTGCGACATGCACGGGCGCGACCTCGCGCGACGGGCCGTTACGCGGCGCGGGTTTATGAGAGGCGGCGCGCTGGCGCTGGTTGGCACCTCGGTCATTCCGGCGTTTCTGACCCGCAGCGTGCTGGCCGAGGCGACCACGACGGCGGCGAATAAGAAAAAGCTGGTTGTGCTGTTTCAGCGCGGCGCTTGCGACGGATTGAATGTCGTCGTTCCCTACCAGGAAAAGAATTACTACTCGATGCGCCCGACGATTGCGATCAAGCCGGAAGAGGTGTTGGACCTGAACGGGTTCTTTGGCCTGCATCCTTCGATGGCGGCGTTCAAGCCGCTGTACGATCAGGGCCATCTGGCCATCGTTCACGCTGCCGGTTCGCCGGACACGACGCGGTCGCACTTTGACGCGCAGGATTATATGGAGAGTGGAACGCCCGGTCTCAAGGCGACTTCCGATGGCTGGCTGAACCGCGCCCTGCTGAACGAAAAACTGACGGGCAAGCCGTCGGCATTTCGCGCTGTCGCGTTGGGCACGCAGGTCCCGCGCACGTTGCAGGGCAAGTTGCCTGCAATTGCCATTGCCAACCTCGCCGACTTTTCCGTGGGAGGGCGCGGGCCGACGACTTCGCCGATGTCAAATGCGTTTCAGGCGATGTACGACGAGAGCTCGGACGCGGTGCTGCATGGCACGGGCCAGGAGACGTTCGAGGCGGTGAAGATGTTGAAGGCCGCCGACCCCGCGCACTATCAACCTGCGGCCGGCGTGAATTATCCCAATACACAGTTCGGCAACAGCATGAAACAGATCGCGCAGTTGATGAAGGCGGACCTCGGCGTCGAGGCGGCGTTCTCCGACATCGGCGGCTGGGACACGCACCAGAACCAGGGCAATGTGAATGGTCAACTTGCCAACCGCCTGAAAGAGTTTTCAGAATCGATCGCCGCGTTCTGGAAGGACATGGGCGACGACGCTGAAAACGTGACGCTGGTTACGATGTCGGAGTTTGGCCGAACCGCCCGGCAGAACGGAACTGGTGGCACCGACCACGGGCACGCAAATGTGATGTTCGTGCTGGGCGGCAGCGTGAAGGGCGGCAAGGTTTACGGCAAGTGGCCGGGGCTGGCGAACGAGCAGCTCAATGAAGGCCGGGACCTGGCCGTGACCACCGACTTCCGCAATGTGCTGGGTGAGGCGGCGTTCAGAACGCTCGGCTCGCGCAACATGGATGTGGTTTTTCCGGGCGCGAAAGTAAACCCCGCAAATTTTCTCAACTTTGCCTAAACATTTTTGGCAGGCTGTCGATAGAGAACGAAACACAGCGCGAGGCAACCTTTCGACGCTGTACTTTTTGAGAGCTTGTGCGGAACTTTTTCGCGCGGAATGCGTCTTACTAAGTGTAGTTGGCACGTGCCGGGCCCGTCCTCCCCTCAGGCTTCGGCTTCCCCTATCCGCACCAAACCCTCCCACCTATCGCAAGGCCTCCAGAGCACCGGGGGCCTTCGCTTCTTGCGCACGATAACGATTCAATCGCCCGGAATCTGATCCAGGAAACGCCAAAGACTCTGCTCGATCGCGGAACTCTGACGCGTGGGCAGCTCCACGGTCAATTTTGGGTCGGCTGCGGTTTGGAAGAAATTTGGCGGCGTGGAACCGCCATACCAAAGTAGAAGTTTGTGGGAAGGCGACGAGCGCAGAGGCTTGTCCAGGGGAAAGGTGTTATGGAAGAGCAAAGTGACAGGTATGAATCGACTGCGAGGATCATGCCGAACGCGGGCGAGCAGGTCGCCGTCGGGCGCATCGAGGACGATAGCGGGACACTCGATCTGGCTTGAGGAGCAGAGTTGTAGGGCGATTGAGGCACCAATGCCTTCACCGACGACAACGAGGTGAGACGGCGGAACAGTCTTGACTTGTAGAAGGTAGGCGAGCGCCGCATGGGCGTCTGCTTGCATGAGTTGTTCGGTTGGATGAGCACCGCCGCTTACGCCAAACCCACGATAGTCGAAGATAAGGACGTTGAGGGGTACATCGTGCAGGATGGCAACTTCCCGGAGAGCATCGGCTATGGAACCGTCCGCACCGTGGAGGACAAGCGCTGTGCGGGCATTGGTTGTGGCTGCTGGAATCCACCAGCCGTCGAGTTGCGGAATGCCCGTGGCATCGACCCCGAAGCGTACGCTTTCAAACTGCAGGCCGAGCGATGCGGGCGTTTGCGCGACGGTGCGCGATGGGTGCAGCGCGAACTGCCACTGACCCTGATAGAAGAGGAAGCAC
>JALYTE010000116.1 GCA_030854435.1 Acidobacteriota bacterium
TCCAGCTTGTCGAGATTGCGCGCGGCCAGCGCCACGGTCGCGCCGTCTTTGGCGAGGCGCAGGGCACAGGCTCGCCCGATGCCTTGCGACGCGCCGGTTACAAGGGCAATTCTGCCCGAAATTCCGCTCAAATCAGCCTCCGAGAGTCAATCTATTTCAGTCGCTGTTGCCCACGTTGCAAAGCGAGAAAGAACATTGTAGTTATGGACAGATTGACAAATGCGCCCACGAGACGTGGCATCAGTGGGCCGCCCCTACTATCCCACATCGCGTAGATTAAAAATATCGGAAGAAAAAACAAGCAAACCTTGAGTATGCGTACACTTCGAAGAATTCTGCTGCGGTCGGCGGCATTGATTGGAGTGCTAGAAGGCTCCAGGCCGAGTCGTTTTCGAGACGCTGCGTCTCTGAAAATGACCAACAAGGTAATGAAACACGCGACCATCAGGAGCAGACAGATGATTGGAAGGGTTCGAGGCGTTGCGAAGTGGGTTACGAATGCAATGGTCCACAAAAGCAAGCATCCGATGAAACACAGTAACCAGATTCCAAGGCGTTTTATAAGCCATCCGTCCAAAGCAACGCCTCCAGTCAACCGGTTGAAATCTAACCGTATCAAATCATTGCGAGCGCGATATTCTGGTGCAAGCCATGTCCGAACGCCCCAAAGAAAATCCTGCCGACAACCCCACCGAAGTCTACGCCATTCACGGCGCTGAACCCGAAGTCCTCGCCTACGCGATGGCCAAGTATTCGCGCTCCGCGCTCTCGATGAAAGAGTCGCTGACCGAGATCAGCGCGCAGCGGGCGGAGCAGTTCCTCAACACCTTCTACTTCCAGTACGGGCATCGGTCCATCGCCGACCTCGCGCACATCCCGTTCGCGATCGAGCGCCTGAGCCTGCTGGCCGCGATTTCGGTCGTCGACGAGACGCGCTGGGACGGGCAGGAGCGGTCTACACGCTACCAGGACTTCCGCCGCAGCGGGTGGTACACGCCACAGCTTTCGGGCAAGCAACGCGACGCATACACGGCGGCGGTAAAGGCGCTGTTCGGCGGGTACGACGCGCTCAGCGGGCACATGCTGGTCGCGCTGAAGGCGGTAGTTCCATGCCCCGACGACGTCAAGCCGGGAAATTACGAACGAACTTTGAAGGCGCGGGCGTTCGATGTGGCGCGCTATCTGTTGCCGCTCGCGACCAACACCTCACTGGGCCAGATTGTGAACGCGCGCACGCTGGAGTCGCAAGTGTCGCGGCTGCTGTCGAGCGAGTTTGCGGAGATTCGCGACCTGGGCACAAAGCTGCGTGCGGCGGCGTCGGAGCCAGCATGGAACGTGCAGCGCGCGGCGCTCGAAGAAATGGCGGGGGAGGGAAGCGTGCCCCAGGAGGCCACCCGCGAAATCATCGAAGACTTCCTGCGCCCGGTGCGCACCGCGCCGACTCTGGTCAAGTATGCCGAGCGCAGCGAGTACGTCTGTTCGAGCCGCACGGAATTGCGCGCCGCCGCGAAGGAGTTGATGCGCGATGCTCCGATTTATCCCGCGCCAGTTGTCGATTTGGTGGACGACGGCGAGGACCTCGAAGTCGAGATTGCGGCGTCGCTGCTCTATCCGCACTGCCACTACTCGTATCGCCAGCTTCGCGGCGCGGTGGCGGCGCTCGGCGCGGCGCGGCGCAACGAGATTGTGAAGCTCGGCGCGGCGCATCGCGGCCGTCACGACGAGCTGCTGCGAGCGTTCAGCGCGGGCCACGGCTTCCGCTTCGACATTCTGATGGACATCGGCGGCTTCCGCGACATGCACCGTCATCGCCGCTGCATTCAGTTGTTGCAGGAGTTCTCGGACGTGCATGGCTACGGCGAGCCGACGTGTCCGGGTCAGCCGACGCTCGCCGAGGCGGGGTTGGAGCAGGAGTATGCCGCCGCGATGAGTTCGGCGTATGCGGCGTATCGTTCGCTGCGCAATTCCGGCGAGCCGGATGCCGCCCAGAATGCGCAGTACCTGCTGCCGCTGGGCACGCGTTGCCGCTCGCTGTTCAAGATGGACTTCGCCGAAGCGCTGTACATCGCGGAACTCCGCTCGGGGGCCGCGGGACACTTCAGCTATCGCCGCGTGGCCTGGGAGATGTATCGGGCCATCGCGGCGAAGCACCCCACGCTGGCAGGGTTGTTTCGGATTGAGGATGTCAATGTGCCGGTGGATTTGTTGAAGAGGTGACAAATGACCAACGATGAACTAGACGTTATTTCCCGAACTGTGCTGGATGCGGCGTTCCGCGTTCATACGACGCTCGGGCCGGGACTTCTGGAGAGCGCGTACGCGGCATGTCTCGTCTATGAACTGCGTGAATCGGGTCTGGAGATCAGGACGGAGGTTCCCGTTCCTGTTGTATACAAAGGCGTGAAGCTGACCGACATCGGCTTTCGAATCGATATCCTTGTGGCCAACGAACTGGTGATCGAGGTCAAGTCGCTGGAGTAGATCGCGCCCGTGCATCTATCGCAACTCATCTCCTACCTCAAGCTTTCGAACCGGCGACTTGGGTTGCTGCTCAACTTCAACGTCGAAAGTTTCCGGAACGGGATATATCGGCGCGTGAATAAGTTTTAGAGACCTTGACGCAAAGTCCGCAAAGAAAAGAGCAAAGTTTCGCAAAGGATCCTTCGCGAAACTTTGCGTTTAAACTTCGCGAACTTTGCGTCAAGGTTTTTGTCCCGGCCCCCAACGAGGCGAGAGCAGGGAACAGAGCGATCCCCGGATTCGTATCATAGGAGATTCCAGTTCTAAATTCCCAAGAGGTGCTCGATGCTCCGTTCGTTCGCCGTTGTACTGTCCGCGCTGCTGCTTCCTGCCGCTCCCGCGCCCAAGGCCTCTCTCGCTGGCCACGCAGAACTCAGCTACACGGCGGACGGCAAGATGAACTTTCCCGAGAACTACCGCGAATGGATCTACCTGACCTCGGGCCTGGGCATGAGCTATAGCGCGTCCGCGTCCGGCCACCAGATGTTCGACAACGTCTTCGTCAACCCCACAGCGTACAAGTCGTTTCTGGCTACCGGAACCTGGCCCAACAAGACGGTGCTGGTGCTCGAAGTCCGCAACTCGGAAACCCGGGCGTCGATAGACCAGCATGGGCATTCGCAGACCGAAGTCATGGGCGTCGAGGTCCATGTGCGCGACGAAAAGCTGCCCGGCAAGTGGGGCTTCTTTGAGTTCGACAATCACGCTCCAGC
>JALYTE010000129.1 GCA_030854435.1 Acidobacteriota bacterium
CCTATAGACTGCCAAATTCTCCGTCCTTGTTCAGCAGGTTGACGTGTGAATCATCTGCCGGGTCTATACGGAACAACTCTTCTTCTCCAGCCGTCGAGCTTGTGAAATAGACGTCTCCGTGTGAAGCTCCCCAAGCGAACTCATCCACCCACCCCTCGAACTTCGGCATCAAGTCCTTGATCGCCCCACTACTGCGAGCCATCATCACCAACCGAAACTTGTCCGACTCAAACCCATTCCTCGCCTGTGACCGCCACGCCAGCCACTTCCCATCCGGCGAATACGCTGGGCCGTCGTCGGAACCTGGTGACGTCGAGACCTTCTTCGCCACCGCTCCCGACTCATCCAGCCGCAGCGTAAAAATATCGTTGTTGGTCGAAGTCGCCGGGACCTTGTCGAGATTCGTCACGTACGCAATCTCCTTCGAGTCCGGCGCCCACGCATAGCCCAGCGGGCCGCCCAGCGAGAACGTCGGCGTCTCCGCATCGCCCACCGCGCTGGCGGGCGTCAGGTCGCGGAGGTTCGCGCCATCGGCGGAGTCGACGACCAGAACGTGGCTGCGCTTGTCTCCGGTGAACGCGTTCCAATGGCGATAGAGCAGGTGGTTGAAAATCCGCGCCTTCACCGGACTGTTCTCCGTCGCCTCATTTTTGGCTTTATCGCAAGCATCTTCGCGCGCCCAACCGCCGCCGTTTTCAGATAACGCAGAGCACTCCGGGTACACACTCGCAACAAACAGCAACCGCTTCGAGTCCGGCGACCAGATGGCGCCGTCCGCTCCTCCATCCACATTCGTCACCTGGATCGCATTGCTGACTTTCCCCGTCTTCTCGTTCCAGGGCGCTTCGAAAATCTGGTCCTTGGTCGTCATCGAAATCAGCTTGCCATCTGGCGAGAAGCGGCCATTGGATTCGCCGTCGCCGAAGGTAATTTGCTCTTCCTTGCCACCCGTAATCGGCACCACCCACAAATGATTCGTCTTCGTGTTCTTCTCCAGCGACACGTCCGTGACCGAGAACATGACCCACTTGCCGCTGGGCGAAATCTGCGGGTCGGCGACGCGCTTGATCGCCTGGAGGTCGGCGAAGGTCATCGGGCGTTTGGTTTGGGTTAAAGCCAGCGGAGAGAACAGGCAGGAAAGCGCGACGAGCGAGACGAACTTGTTCATCGCGCCAGTCTACGCCGCGAGTCCGGGCCGAGTCATCTGCGACCCCCTCCGCGTCCTCTGTGTTTCCTCCGTGCCCTCCGCGTTCGTCGTTGTTGTCAACCAGAACCTTTCCGCCCCGAATCGCGTCTATTCAACAGTGATGAAAATGACGACCAGCACGGACCCACGCACGACCTCGCTCTTTTGCGCCGGGATGGCGATGGCCGCTTTGGCTTTTGTGTTAATCTTTGCCGCGAGTGCCAACGCGGCTGCGGCCCAGCAGCCGGAGGGCTTCGGCCCGCTCGACCCCACGCCGCCCACCGGCATCACGCCCGCGCAAATGATCGAGCGCATGGGCAAACGCGAGTCCGCCTTCGCCGCCGCGCGCGAGGCCTACATCTTTCGCCAGACCGTCAAAGTCGATACCATCTCCGACGACACGGGCCGACCGGACGGCGAGTACCAGCAAGTCACCGACATCACCTTCAACGCCAAAGGCCAGCGCGAAGAGCACGTCACCTTCGCCCCACAGAACACGCTGGAACGCGTCATCCTGACGCCATCCGATTTTCGCGACATCGAAAAGCGCCTGCCCTTCGTGCTCACCACCGAGCAGTTGCCGGAGTACGACCTCACATACCTCGGACGCCAGAAGGTCGACGAACTCGACACGTATGTCTTCGACGTGAGGCCGAAGACGCTGGAGAAGGGTAAGCGCTATTTTCAGGGCAAGGCGTGGATCGACCAGCAGGACTACCAGATCGTCGTCGTCAACGGCCTGAACGTGCCCCAGGACACGCGTCGCGGGCACGAAGATCTCTCGCCGCCCTTCACGACCTACTACCAGCAGATCGACGGCAAATACTGGTTCCCAACCTACACCAAGATGGAGGGCAACCTGCACTTCGCCGCGCAGGACGGGGCGGTTTCTCAAGACGTACACATGCGCAACACCGTGCGCTACACCGACTACAAACTCTTCCGCGCGACGGTCACGATCCACTACAACGGCGAAGACATCACGCCCCCAAAACCTGACGCGTCCGCCAAACCCGACGCCACACCGGACCCGAAGTCCGCGCCGCCGAAGTAAGGCTGTCGGCTGCGGACTGCGTTTTGTCACTCGCTTTGTTACGCTTGGCGGATGATGATTTTCACGCACGCTTTGCTGGCCGCCACACTCGCCTTCCCGTTACTGGCGAACGCGCAGGTGAACCCGGCACTCCGTCCCTACACCGCCTGCAAGTTCGACGACGGCCTCGCCGTATCCAATCTCACACCGCTTCCAGCGGGCGTGCAGGGCCGCACTGTGGTGACGCTCACCGGCCTGCGGCATGTCGCGTTGCTCCGCGGCGAGCGTGTCATGTTCGGCTATCCCGACACGGATTTCTTCGCCAACGTCAAGGTCGAGCAGCTCCCTCCGGCGTCCTTCGAGCAAGGCAAGAAGGACCTCATCGGCAACTTCGACCACATCCTTGCCGGCGGCGACGAGAGCGAGCGTAATTTGAGTTTCGCGCTCAAGCCCATGCTGAATGGCTTTGAGGTTTACGGCCTCGACCGCAAGAAGCTTGAAGGCGCGACGCTGGGCATCTATTTGCTGATCGACAACCGGACACATATTGTGACGACAGCGTATTTTCTTAACCAGAATCCATCGCGGCGGAAGTTTTCTTCGCTGCATGAGTACGCTGCGCTACGCGATCGCTTTCTCGATGCGTACACGTCGTGCGTCCACGCGCCGTATACGGTGGCGCGGCCCGCGAAGAAAGCGGCGACGAAGTCCGTTCGGAAACGACCTTAAAGCCTGTTCACGATCTCTGCTTAGGCCCGTAGTCCCTGTCATCTCGACCGGAGACTTCGCGCTCTTTGCGAAGGCGTAGTGGAGAGACCTGTAGATTTTCCGTGGCGGCAAGGATATTCGGCTGCGCGGAGAAGCTGCGGGTCTCTCCACTCCGGCGCAAAAAACGCGTCCCCGGTCGAGATGACAACTTTAGGGAGAGCCAAGAGATCGTGAACAGGCTCTAACCCCTAACCTTGCCTCTACGCCGCCGCCTCGTTCTCGAAGTACAAATACTTCCGCCAGTTGGCGTCCGCGCTGCCGATCATACGCATGATGTGGCGCGACGTATGCAGCGAAAACGGCCGCGGCTCGCGCAGCAGACGCATCTCCGTCAGCTCGTGCAGCAACTGATTGCCCTTGCGGCGATTGCAATCCTTGCAGCAGGCGACGAGGTTTTCCCAGCTCGACGCGCCGCCGCGCGAACGCGGAACCACATGGTCAAGCGTCAACTCCGCCGCGGTCAAAACCAGTTGGCAATACTGGCAGGTATTGCGGTCGCGCAGCAGAATATTTTTGCGCGAGAGCGCGCGCGTCTGGTGCGGGATGCGGCGATACTCCAGCAGCCGGATGACGCTCGGCATCTGGATGATCATGCGGTGCGAGTGCAGCACGCTGCCCTGCTCTTCCTCGGTGCGTGCGACGCCCTTGAGCACCAGCACCAGCGCCCGCCGCGCGCCGCAAATGTTGATCGGTTCATAGCTCGCGTTCAGCACCAGCACCGGCGTCTGCATCGCGGGCTGGCGGAACACGCCCATGCGAATGTCGATGGCCTCGGCGCGCGCGGTCCCCGGCACCGGATGCGTGCTATGGTGCCTGCCGCCCTGCTTGCCGTTCCTGAGCTTCCCCGTCCGCATCTTCCCAGCCTGCATTGCCGTCCTCCGATCCACTTGGCCCATCCAAAAAGTTCAACGTCAAAATCAAGAACTAAAACTTCACACGCCGCCCCGCATCAGGCTCCACAACTTTCCGCGCCATAACTCCATGCGAAACCACTTCCCGCGGAATCACGGAACTGGGGTGCCCCATGTCCGGATTTTCGGACATGGGTTTTCGAGGCTCCACGACCGCGTCCCACATCGCCACATCCCTTGCTCCCGGCTCCGCACCCGCAAAACTCTCCGCCTGCGCCCGCGCCAGCGTCGCCACCCAAACCTTCGCCGCCCCCGCTCGCATCAACACCCGCGCACACTCGCGAGCGGTCGCTCCGGTGGTCATAATGTCGTCGACCAGCAGAACTTCTTTCCCGCGCACCACACTCTCCTCTAAAACCCGGAACGCGCCCAGCAAGTTTCGGCGACGCGCGCGCGGCGTCAGCCCGAACTGCGCCTCGGTATCGCGCACACGGCTCAACGCTCGATGCGACGCGACCAGCTTCCACGGCGGGCGCAGCTTCTTGAGCCTTACGATCGCCGCATCGGCCAGCACCACACTTTGATTGAACCCGCGTTGCCGCTCTCTCGCCGCAAACAGCGGCACGGCGATCACCGTCAACTCCGGCCCGGCATCGGCTGCTAGCAGAAGAATCGCTTCCGCCATCCCTTCGCCGAGTGTCTTCGAAGCCAGCCGCCGGACCCGCTCATACTTCAGCAGGTGCAGCATCTCGCGCAGTTCGTCTTCAAAGACGCCGTAAGCGACGGCCCGCGTGTAATCAGGCGGAGCGAGCCTGCACATCGTGCAGACGCCCACACCCATCGCCGCCGCAAAGCGAGCGGACTCCATGCCCAGCGCCTCGCCGCAAATCCCACATAGCGCACCCGCTTGCCGCCCCACCTGCGCGACGCACGCGCTACAGACCGGCGTCGCACTCCACGCCGTCATCGGCCCACCGCAAACCGCGCAGTCGGAGGGAAAAACCATCGTCACAGAATCGTCCCGAAATGCTCGCGCCACACCTGCGCAACTTCGGAGCACGCGAGTCACCGCGCGCCATCCCCCCACGCCCGGGTCGGCCCCACCGGGCGAGCTACTAGCGCCGAATTGGACATCCTTCATGCTTTCGCTGAAGACGGACCTCATCCGCGGCACAACAAAAGAAGCTCCAGTCCTGCCGATGACCGCAGTATAAGCCCATCGCCGCGCTTTTCGCCACTGCGCCTGCACCTCGCAGGCTTCCACGTCATCCTCGAAGCCTCTGCTAAACTCAACAGTTCGGCGACAATTCCATGACCCCACTCACGACCCTCTCCCCCGACGAACTCCTCTTCCGCGACACGGTTCGCGACTTCGCTCGCACCGACATCGCTCCGCTGGTCAGCCAGATGGACGAAGCCCAGAAGTTCGACCCCAAGCTCCTCCGCAAACTCTTCGATCTCGGCCTCATGGGCATTCAAGTCCCGGAGCAATACGGCGGCGCGGCAGGCACGCTGTTTGAAGCGGTACTCGCCGTCGAAGAAATTTCGGCTGTCGACCCCGCCGTCGGAGTTCTGGTCGATGTACAGAACACGCTCGTCATTTCAGCCCTCATAAGGTGGGCAAATGACGCTCAAAAAGCCAAATATCTACCTGAATTGGCCTCTAAAATGACCGGTGCCTACGCGCTTTCGGAGGCCGCTTCGGGATCGGACGCCTTCGCGCTACAGTGCCGCGCCGCCAAGCAGGACAACGGCGACTACATCCTCAACGGCCAGAAACTCTGGATTACGAACGCCCTCGAAGCAGGCCTCTTCCTGCTCTTCGCCACGGTCGATCCAACCGCCGGATACAAGGGCATTACCTGCTTTCTGGTCGAGCGCGATACGCCCGGCTTCTCGGTCGGGCGCAAGGAAGACAAGCTCGGCATCCGCGCCAGCAGCACCTGCGAACTCATCCTGCGCGACTGCCGCGTGCCCGCCACAGCGATTCTCGGCGAGCCGGGCAAAGGCTACAAGGTCGCCATCGAAACCCTCAACGAAGGCCGCATCGGCATCGCCGCGCAGATGCTCGGTCTCGCGCAAGGGGCTTGGCGTCACGCCGCGCGTTACGCCCGCGAGCGCAAGCAGTTCGGCAAGCCGCTGGCAGAGTTTCAGGCCATGCAATTCCAACTCGCGCGCATGGCGATGGAGGTCGAAGCCGCTCGCCTGCTGGTCTACAACGCCGCGCGGCTGAAAGACTCCGGCGCGGAGTATCTGAAGGAAGCGGCGATGGCGAAACTGTTCGCCAGCGAAGTCGCCGAGCGCACCGCATCGCTCGCGGTGGAAATCTTCGGCGGCGCGGGCTTCGTCAAGGACTACCCGGTCGAGAAGCTCTACCGCGACGCAAAAATCGGGAAAATCTACGAAGGCACCAGCTTCATGCAGCTCGCCACCATCGCCAAACTTACCGTCCCCAATGCCTGATCGCACAGGCAAGAACGCGCAGGAAAAAATGGACACTCCAAACCAACGTCCCCAACGTCCCGTCGAACCCGGCATTGTCTCCGACTTTTCCGACCGCCTCAGCTACTCCAGTTATCTGTCCCTCCCGGGCCTGCTCGCGCAACAGCGTCCACTCTCCCAACCGCAGCACCACGACGAACTGCTTTTCATCGTCCAGCACCAGGTTTCCGAGCTTTGGATCAAGCTCCTCATCCACGAGATCGCCGCGGCCATCGATCACCTCCGCAACGACCGGCTTCCGCCCACGCTCAAGATTCTTTCCCGCGTCAAACTCATCGAAATGCAGCTCTTCGAGCAGTGGGCCGTGCTCGAAACCCTCACCCCTTCCGAATACATGGAGTTCCGCTCCGTGCTCGGCAACGCGTCCGGCTTTCAGTCCTTTCAGTACCGCAAACTCGAGTTCCTTCTCGGCAACAAGAACGCCGACACCCTCCGCGTCTTCGCACACGACCCGGCCGTCTCCGCCGACCTTCACCGTGCCCTCGAATCTCCCAGCCTCTACGACGAGTTCCTTCGCTACCTCGCCCGCCGCGGCTACAACGTCCCCGCGGAATCCGTCGACCGCGACTGGTCCCAGCCCTATCGGCGCAATGAAGCCGTTGCGGACATCTTTCGCGACATCTACCGCAACTCCAAACAGCATTGGGAAGCCTACGAAATGTGCGAGAAGCTCGTCGATATGGAAGAGTACTTCCAACTGTGGCGCTTCCGTCATCTCAAAACGGTCGAGCGCATCATCGGGTTCCGCCGCGGCACCGGAGGGTCTTCCGGGGCCGCCTTCCTTCGCCAGGCGCTCGAACTCACCTTCTTCCCAGAACTCCTTGCCTCTCGCACGGAAGCTGCATAGGCCTGTCGATTCGTCACCTGCGTCAATTTTGCCGTCTAACGTCTGCGGGGACCCATGCACGCCACTCCTATATCCTTGAGAGCAGTGCCCACTGCGACCACATCGTCGACCATCCACTCGCGCGCCCGCACCACGCTACTCGCTGACTACGCGACCCTTTTCAAACTCCGCGTCTCGACGATGGTCGTCATCACGGCCGGTGCGGGCTTCTACCTCGGTTCTCTGCGTTCCGGCATCAGCCCATTCAACATCGGGCTGTTGAAAGCGCTCGCCGGAATCGCCGTCGTCACCGCCGGTTCCGCCGCGCTCAACCAGGCGCTCGAGCGCTCCACCGACCGTCGTATGCCGCGCACGGCGTCGCGGCCCATGGCGCAGCACCGCATCTCTTTAGCTCACGGTCTCTTGCTGGGATTTCTCGCGACGTTCGCCGGCTCGCTCTACCTCGCCTACGTCACCAACCCACTGACCGGCATGCTGACGCTGCTGACTGCGGTGGGCTATGTCGCAATCTACACGCCGCTCAAGCGCCTCACCACGCTCAACACGTTCATCGGGGCCTTCCCCGGCGCGCTGCCGCCGCTGATTGGCTGGACGGCCGCGCGCGGCGTCATCGAGTGGCCTGCCGTTGCGCTGTTTGCGATTCTTTTCGTCTGGCAATTTCCGCATTTCATGGCCATCGGCTGGCTGTACCGCGCGGACTACGCCGCCGCAGGCATCCGCGTCACCGCCACGCAACCCGACCCGCGCGACGCCGCCCGCTCCTCCGCCGTGCAAGCGCTCTTCTACGCCGCGCTGATGATTCCCGTCAGCCTCTGGCCCACTTTTCTTCACACCACCGGCTGGCCGTATGCCATCGCCGCCACGCTGCTCGGCCTCTGGTATCTCTACGCGACGGTCCGTTTCGCACGCATCATGCGCGACCCCGCCGACCCCGAAAACCGCGCTCTCGCCCGCAACCTTCTGAAGGTTTCGGTGATGGTGCTTCCGCTGTTGATGCTGGCCATGGTCCTCAACGCGCAGGGCCGCGTGTTCTTCTAGACTGAACAAAGCATGACGACCCTCACCTCTCAACCCACGACCTTCCGCACGCCACCCTCCATCATCGCCGCGATCATCGGCGTCAGCGCGGGCGCGTCGCTGTTCCTGGCGTGGCTGGTTTATTACCACCAAC
>JALYTE010000138.1 GCA_030854435.1 Acidobacteriota bacterium
GGATTCGAGTCGCGGATTCGATCAACCTGAGTTGCGCTGGTGCTGCCCAAACGGACCTCTTCCTGACTGGGGACAAACAATTGTTTCGGTTGCATGTTCCCGGAGTGCGCTTCATTGCGGATTTCGACTCGCCGATCTTATAGTCGATGAACGGACGGCGCATTTCATCAGGGCAGGATGGTGAGTTCAGAAGAATTTATCAACTGCCGTGAAAAGAATCTGCGAATCTTTTCGGCGGCGGAGGCCGTCACGACCGCCGTGAGCGAGTCGGGATTTTTCTCCGCGGCCTGCTTGAGCGCGCGCACGCTGCCGAAGTGTTCGAGCAGGCGTTGGCGAGTGATGGGGCCGACGCCGGGGATGCTGTCGAGCTCGGATTCGCGGTCGCGCATCTGGCGGCGCTTGCGGTGGTAGGTGACGGCGAAACGGTGGCTCTCGTCGCGGATGCGTTGGATGACATGGAGGACAGGGGAGTGGCGGTCGAGCACAACGGGGTCGTCTTCCTGGCCGTGGACGTAGATGATTTCCTCGCGCTTGGCGATGGACGCGAGCGGCTGCGTTGTGAGGCCGATTTCGGTGAGGGCGTCGGCGGCGGCATGGAGTTGGCCGAGACCGCCGTCGATCAGGATGAGCGACGGCATGGGCTTCTTGCCTTCCTGTAAGCGCCGGTAATGGCGGTGGATGACCTCGCGCATGGAAGCGAAATCGTCGACGCCGGTCACGGTTTTGATCTGGAACTTGCGGTAGTCCGCCTTCTTCATCACGCCCTTTTCCCAGACGACCATGGAGGCGACCGTTTCCGCGCCCTGGATGTGCGAGATGTCGAAACACTCGATGCGCTCGGGCGGTTCGGCGAGCGTGAGCGCTTCCTGGAGGGCTTCCTGCATGGTCTTGATGCTGGGCTGAAGTACGCGGAAACGCTGGTCGTAAGACTGCTTGGCGTTCTGGCAAACGAGGTCGACGAGCGAACGTTTGTCGCCGCGCTGCGGTGTCGTGATTTCGATTTTGTGGCCGATACGTTCGCGCAGAGCGTCGGCCAGCAGCGCGCGGTCGGGGAAGTCGACTGGGACATAGATGTGCTTCGGGACGTAGGCCTGATCGAGGTAAATCTGTTTCAGGAGCGCGGAGAAAAATACTGGAGCGGAGAATTCGCCGGTTGAAGCGGCCGGTTTGGACGTTGCGATTTGAGCCAAGCCGGGCAGGACGTCCTCGGTCAACCTGACTGGCGCGAACGGCGATGCGAGGACGGAGTGTTGATCGGAAGGCTGCGCATCGGCAAGAATTTCGGGCGCTGGACAGCATGGGTTGGGTTCAAGCTGGGGTTCGTTTTCAAGGTCGAGCGAGTCTTCTTCCTCGACCATGTAGGGATTGTTCGCGGCTTCAAACTCCCAGAGGTCTTCCCAAAACATTTCGCGGCGGTCGACGATTTTTCCGGCCCGCATGTGGAATAGATTGACAGCCAGCATGTCTTTTTCGAAGTGGAACCCGAAGACGTCGGCGTCTTCGTCGTCGCTGGAGTCCATGCGCTGGCGCTCCTGCGATTGATGCACGGTGATGAGTTGATCGCGAAGGCGCGCGGCGAGTTCGAACTGCGTATTTTCAGCGGCAGACTCCATGCGCGCGGTAAGGCGTTGCTCGAGTTCTGTCGACTTGCCTTCGAGGAAAAGTTGCACGTCGCGGATGGCCTGGCGGTAGTCGTCGGTGGAGATGAGGCCCTGGACGCATGGGCCGAGACAGCGCTTAATGTAGTACTGCAAGCAGGCGCGTGGATGGTATCGGTTGAGGTCCACTTTGCAGCTCGGAATCAAGAAACTGCGGTGGATGACATCGACCAACCGGTGCGCCAAATTGCCGGGAAAATATGGGCCGTAGTACGCGCCGCCATCCTTGCGGAGGCGGCGCGTGACGAAGACCTTCGGATGACGGTCTTGCAGGCTCAACTTGATGTAGGGGTAGGTCTTGTCGTCGCGCAGCAGGATATTGAAGCGCGGCTTGCGCTGCTTGATCAAATTGTTTTCAAGCGCCAGCGCCTCGTGCTCGTTGGCGACTGTAATGTATTCGAGGTCGACGGCCTCGCGCATGAGCGAGCCGGTCTTCGCATTGGCCGCCTGATTCGCGAGTAGAAAGTACGAACGCACGCGCGCGCGCAGGTTCTTCGCCTTGCCGACATAAATGACCTCGCCCTCAGCGTTTTTGTAAAGGTAACAACCGGGGCCGGTGGGAAGGGTCCGAATTTTCTGGAGGAGATCCATGGGGCGCAGCTACCAGATTAGACTTGCCGCGAATAGCGTGGATGCGCCGCCGTCACCGTGCAGACTTTGAGAGTCGGTAGTACGCGAAAAGCAGCAACGCCGTCAGAATGATCCAAGCGAATTGGTACCAGTAAAAAAATGGGAAGCCAAACAGAGCGGGAGTAGCGCGGACGTAAAGGCCTGGAAAGCAGAGGCCGAGGTAGGGGAGTGCAAGCAACAGCGCAGGCAACCCTGACTTCGGGTTGCGGTTGGGCCGTGCGCTGGCGGGGAGCTTCTTCTCCATGGGCAGGATGCTATCACGGTCGGGTAAGCTGTTGAGTATGTTCGATGCGCCGAAGAGTTGGAACGGTGAGACTTCCGCGGAAGCCTCTGCTGGCCTTGCGCGTTCGATCGCGATCATGGCCAGGCTGCGCGGCCCGGATGGTTGTCCGTGGGACCGTGAGCAGACGTTCGACTCCATCAAAAAAAACACTCTGGAAGAAACCTACGAAGTGTTCGACGCGATCGAACGGCGGGCGTGGCCGGATTTGAAAGATGAACTCGGCGATTTGCTGCTACAGGTGTTGTTCTACGCGCAGATGGCCGCCGATGCAGGGTATTTCAATATTGGAGATGTGGCTGAGGCATTGAATGCAAAACTTATCCGGCGGCATCCGCATATTTTCGCCGACGCAGTTGCATCGACGCCCGATGCAGTCTTGCGCAACTGGGAACAAATCAAACTTGAGGAGAAAGCTTCCAGGCCGCAGAGCGAGTCCATGCTGGACGAGGTTTCGCGCACCATGCCAGCGACGCTCGAAGCGCACAAGCTGGGATCGAAGGCGGCGAAAGTCGGCTTCGATTGGCCGGACATCTCCGGACTCTTCGCGAAGATGGACGAAGAGTTGGCGGAGTTGATGGTCGAGTTGAAAGCGAAGAACAACGCCAATATCGAAGCGGAGTTTGGCGACCTGATGTTTACGGCGATGAACCTCGCGCGACATCTCGACGTCGATGCTGAGTCGGCCCTGCGGCGCAGCAATGCGAAGTTTCGCAGCCGGTTTGCAGCGATGGAGCGCGCGGCCGGCGGGCGCAAGGGGCTGGAAGGACTGTCTCCGCCTGAGCTGGAGGAGTTGTGGGAGCAGGCCAAGAGCGGGCGACTCGCCAGACCGTCCGAAGGAGCGAAAGGTTGAACGAACCTGCAATAAAGCCGCCACCACAAATTCGCATTGAGAGATTGACCGAGTTGGATCAATTCAATCGATGCGTGGAACTGCAACATGCGGTGTGGTCGTACGATATCTCCGGCATGGTGACGCAAAAGGTATTTATCCTCGCGTCGCAAATTGGCGGGCAGGTCATTGGCGCGTTCGACGGCGACACGCTGGTCGGCTATGCGATGTCGCTGCCGGGCGTGCGAAATGGGCACGTTTATTTGCACTCGCATCATCTTGCGGTGCTCGCGGATTGGCGAAACGTCGGCGTGGGCCGACGGTTGAAGCTGGCGCAACGCGACGATGCGCTGGTTCGCGGGTTCGAACTGATGGAGTGGACGTTCGACCCTCTCGAAATCAAGAACGCTCACCTGAACTTTGCTCGGCTCGGCGCGATTTCCCGGCGATACAGCCGGAACGTTTATGGGAATTCGACTTCGCCGCTACAGGGTGGATTGCCGACCGACCGCTTGTACGCGGAGTGGTGGTTGAAATCGGAGCGCGTGAAGCGTGTGCTCGCGGGCGGGACGCCGGATATTCTTGTGGTCGAGCATATCGATGTGCCAGTCGAGATCGCGGACTGGAAAACCTCCGAAGCGACTCGACCGAAGGCTCGCGACGTGCAGTCTCAGAACGCAGCAGCATTGGAGTCGGCGTTTACGCATGGGCTTGCGGTGATCGGTTACGAACGAAATGCGCATGGAGATGGGCGATTCCAGCTGGGAAAGTGGGACGAGGACTTCAAATATTAGTAAGGGAGGGACACTGAATGAAGATTGAAGCGATTCACATGCGCGAAGTGAACATGCCGCTGGCGCACCCGTTTGAAACGAGCTTTGGCGTCACCACTGGCCGCCGAATTCTGCTGGTTGAAATTGTGGCGGACGGCATGTCCGCGTGGGGCGAATGCGTCGCGGGCGAGCATCCGTATTACTCCGACGAAATGGTCGACACGGCGTGGCATATCGCGGCAACGGAACTCGCGCCGCGACTGCTGAATGCGAGCGTCAAGTCGGGACGCGATTGTCCCGCGCTCTTCAAGCGGGTACGCGGGCATCGCATGGCCAAGGCGGCGCTCGAAAATGCCGTGTGGGAACTGGACGCGATGAGGCAGGGGATTTCGCTTTCGAAGCTGCTCGGCGGTACGCGCGAGAAAATTCCGTGCGGAGTTTCCATCGGCATTCAATCCACGCCCGCGAAGCTCATGGAGAAAATCGACGCTGAAGTTTCGGCCGGCTATCAACGCGTCAAGCTGAAGTGCAAGCCCGGTTGGGACGAGGCCATCTTCACCGAGGTGCGGGAGCGCTGGCCGGACATCACGCTGAGTTGCGACGCGAACTCCGCTTACAAACTCGACGACGCAGACCGCATTGCGACCTGGGACCGCTTCAACCTGCTGATGATCGAGCAGCCCATGTGGTACGACGACTTCTACTTCCACGCGGAGTTGCAGAAGCGCATCAAGACCCCGATTTGCCTTGACGAATGCATCCGCAACCGCCGCGACGCGCAGGCCGCGTTGGAGCTTGGCAGCGGGCGCATCATCAACATCAAGGTCGGGCGCGTCGGCGGATTTACCGAGGCCATTGCGGTCCACGATGTCGCCGCGAAACACGGCGCGCCGGTATGGTGCGGAGGCATGTTGGAGACCGGGATCGGTCGCGCGCACAATATCGCGCTCTCGTCGCTCCCAAACTTTTCTCTGCCGGGCGACGTTTCCGCATCGCAACGCTACTGGTCCGAGGACATCATCGAACCGGAAGTTACTGTTAGTCCGCAAGGCGAGATCGTTGTCCCGACGTCTCCCGGTCGCGGCTTTGAAGTTATTCCGGAGCGCATCGAGCGCCTGACCGTTCGCAAACAAACATTGCGGCCCGGTGCAGCCGTCAACGTCCTCTCAGCGTAGAGGGACCGGTGTTGCCAGGAGGATGCGAATGGCTTCCTGATAGTCCACCGGCGCGGGCAGAATCTGGAAGTCGGCGGCGTCCATTTCAGCGCGCTGCTGCACGGTTTTCACCATCATCTCGCGGACCGTGATGTCCTCGTGAAGATGCGAGTAGGCCCATCGATCGCCGCCGGCGTTGGCCTGCTCAAACTCGATCGTGCCCCCCGGATAGATGCGCGCCAGCATGCCCCAGCCGAAGTCGACCGCATGGAGCACGCGGCCTTCGACGCGCAGCACCCGCAGGGCTTTCCGGTCGATCCAGATGCGGCCCTGAATACCGGTGAGGGCCTGGTCGATGAGCGCCGGTGGACGGTATCGGGGATTAGGCGTGAAATCGATGACGACCTGCGGGCCGGCGAAATTGGGCCGCTGCGGCTGGCCCGGCGCAAAGCTGAAAATCATCGCGTGGGGCATTTGCCGAACCAGTTCTATGGAGTAGCCGCGCGCGGCGTTGTCGTGCTTCTGGTGCTTGGCAAAATCGCCGGGCGAGTCGATCATGGCGTTCAGCCGCTCACGTTCGGCCGCGTCCTCGGTCGCCGAAATCGGTCGCCCATTGCGTTGCACAAGTCGGGCCACCGCACCTTGCCGGCTTTCAATCACGTCGCGGGTCGTATCGTTTTTAACGTCCACTTTACGAATGCGATAGCGGAGCGGGAAGCTGCCATCGCCATTGATGATGCGCTCCTGATTGGCCGCCGCCGCTTCTGCCCAACTTTGTGGCGTGGACGCTCCAACTTCCGGGACGGCCCGAATTGTTTGCGCGGAAACGCCCCAGGCTGTGACTAGGCATAGGCCCATTCGGACCGCCAAGATGCCGGAGCGGCGCTTCAAACAGACGGATTCAAAACGCATCGACACAGTCAGACCCACTATAGCTTTAGACGCAGCGTCGGACGGTCGCGTTCGTCGCCGGTAGTTTGTCTTGCGTTGGCCGCTTGCGTATAGTTCCGCCTAGCTGCACCGGCTTGAACCGGTTTGATGCGGGGAGCGAAAATTGAGCTTTTTTGGCAGGGACGATAAATCGAGCGGCCCAAAAATGGCTGCCCGGCCGCCGCGGAACTCAAGCGGCTGGCGCGACATTCTGGCGTATCTCAAGGAGAACGAATCGCTGCGGGTGCTCGATTTTGGCGCTACTTCCTCGCATAACATCAACTACCTCACCGGCATGGGTCATAGCGTGTACATGGCCAACGTCGCGCAGGAAGCGGCCAATCCGGAGTGGCGCAAGCCGCTTGAAGAAGGCGCGGCACCGCGCTTCGATGTGGCCGGATTTGTGGCGGCGAACCTGAATTTTTCAGGGCGCGACTTCGACGTCGTCCTGGTCTGGGACACGGCTGACTACCTCCCCCCGGAACTTGTCCCCACGCTCTTTGAAAAGCTGCATGAAGTGCTTCGCCCCGACGGCCGCTTGCTGGCGTTTTTCCACGGTACCGCACCTGGCCCGCAAACGCCGTTCGCGCGCTACCAACTCACCGACAGCGACCAGTTGCTCCCTCTGGCTTCAGGAAATCTGCCCTTTCAGCAGATCTACCAAAGCCGGCAGATCGAAAAGTTCTTGAAGGGATATGCGCGCACGAGGTTTTTTCTGGGTAAGGACAATGTCCGCGAAGTGATCGCCGTGCGATAGTTTGCGGCGGCAGCAAGCTCCGCGTGAAAGAAAGGCCGCCTCGGCTGGAGCCGTGCGGCCTTTTCGGTTGCTGCTGTTGCGGCAGGTGGATTTTTTGTTCTGTTTCTATTCTAGCAGGTTGGGGGAAATAACATGCCCTTGTATGTAGCTTGTTTCGTTGGGGTTAGGGGATTCCGGGCTTGACAGGATTTGGGCGGGGCGGTCGATGCCTCTTTCCCATCCATGCGCAAAATCGTGCATGAGTGGGGCACCCCTGATGGGTTTGTGGAGTGGGCCACCCGCCTCACTTTGCTTACATGAAATCAATATTGTGTGTGTTTGACTTTCTCACAGTCATGTGCTAGGGTGGGGGCCATTCTTGAAGGACTCCAAATGAGTGCTGTGTTCTTCAGGAAAATCAGGCCCGTTCTGCCACAGATCAAGTGGACATTCCCGAACATTGGAGATTCTTTCATGAGACACAAACTCTTGTTGTCTACCGCCTTCCTCGCTTGTTCCGCACTTGCTTTCCAGGCCAAGGCCGACACCCTCCCGCTTAATTTTTCAGGCGCTGGCGTAAGCGGTTCGTTGGTGTTGACCTATGGAACCGCAACCGACGCCACGTATCCCGCGGCGCTTGAGATCACCGGCGTCAGCGGAACCTTCACGGACACCAACAACGGACTGAACATCATCAGCGCAACGATTCTGGGATTGGTTCCGATCACCCGCGACGCGCCAGAGGTCACCAACCTGCTGGCCCCGAACGACTTCAGCAGATTTGCCGTGGCTACGGGCCTGCCGCCGCAGAACAACGGGTTCATCACCTTTGACAACCTGCTGTGGCTTGGCGGAGCGCCGCAGACAGCATCCGACTACCCGTTTGAAGGAGGCATCTTCGACATTTACGGCCTGGCGTTCAACATCGGTGGTGGCCGCATCGTGGACCTCTATAGCAACGGCCATTTTGTCGGCAATAACGCTCCGTTCGACTACGGCGTGGTCGTCGGGACTCACGATACAGCGCTGGACGTCGTGAGCGGCGGCGTGAATGTCACGCCGGAGCCTTCGAGCCTGGTGTTGCTGGGGACGGGCGCGTTGGGCCTGGTTGGGATGGTTCG
>JALYTE010000165.1 GCA_030854435.1 Acidobacteriota bacterium
GGGCGTTTCCGGGGGGGAAGAAGGCGCGCGCTTTGGGCCGTCGATCATGCCCGGCGGCAACAAGGAAGCATGGCCGGCGGTGAAGGGGATTTTTCAAGGCATCGCAGCGAAGGTCGAGGACGGTACGTCGTGCTGCGATTGGGTGGGCGAAGGCGGAGCGGGCCACTACACCAAGATGGCGCACAACGGCATCGAGTACGGCGATATGCAGTTGATCGGCGAGGCGTACCAGTTGCTGAAAGACGGGCTGGGGCTAACGCCGGACGAGCTTGCCGATGTTTTCACGGAGTGGAACAAGGGCGAGTTGAACAGTTATCTGATCGAAATTTCGGCGGAAATTTTTCGTAAGAAAGACGACGACGGCGAGCCGATGGTCGATAAGATTCTGGACGCCGCGGGACAGAAGGGCACAGGCAAGTGGACCGCGATTTCAGCGCTCGACCTGGGGATGCCCGTGACGTTGATTGGGGAGAGCGTGTTTGCGCGCTGCCTTTCGGCGCTGAAGGAAGAGCGCGTGAAGGCGGCGAAGATTCTCGACGGGCCGAAGGCCGCGAAGTTCTTAGGGGACAAGAAAGAGTTCATCGAGAATGTGCGGCGGGCGTTGTATTGCTCCAAGATGATCAGCTACGCGCAGGGCTATATGTTGCTGCGAGCGGCGGAGAGAGAGCAGGGTTGGAAGCTGAATATGGGCGGCATTGCGCTGATGTGGCGCGGCGGTTGCATCATCCGCTCGCAATTTTTGGGCAAGATCAAGGAAGCGTTCGACAAGAATCCGCAGCTTGAGAATTTGCTGCTGGACGACTTCTTTGCGGGCGTGCTGAACACGTATCAGGGCGGTTGGCGCAAGGCGCTGGTTGCGGCGATTGAGATGGGCGTTCCGACGCCGGCTTTCTCGACCGCGCTGGCGTTCTTCGATGGGTATCGAACCGCCCGGCTGCCGGCGAACCTGTTGCAGGCACAACGCGATTTCTTTGGGGCGCATACGTATGAACGCGTCGACAAGCCGCGCGGGGAGTTCTTCCACACCAATTGGACGGGGAGAGGTGGGCGGGTTTCGTCGTCGACGTACAACGCTTAGTCCGTGTTCACGATCTCTGTTTAGGCCCGTAGACGCTGTCATCTCGACCGGAGCCTTCGCGTCTTTGCTAAGGCGTAGTGGAGAGACCTGTAGATTTTCCGTGGGGGCAAGGATATTCGGCTGCACAAAGAAGCTGCAGGTCTCTCCACTCCGGCGCAAAAAACGCGCCTCCGGTCGAGATGACAGCTTTGGGGGAGAGCCAAGAGATATCGTGAACAGGCTCTAAGCGAACGGTAAGTTGTCAGTTAAAAGTAAAAAAGTTTGAAGTTGAAGTCAAAAGTGGACTGTGGGAAGAATCTGCGCGACGTAGATTCCGACGACGGCGAGGGTCATCAGCAAGGCGGCACCGGCGGCCGTCTTGACGAAAGGGTCGATGCGGCTGACGCGGCGAAGGAGTGCAGCGTGTTCGGTTTCGCGTTGGTCGACGATGTCGTCGTTGAGAAATACGGTGTCGACTTCATGGCGGGTGAGGTGGCCTTTGTAAATCGTGAGGACGATAAACATCGCAAGGCAAAAGAACCAGGCGGCGAGCAGCAGCGGATGTAGAGTCATGGCGTTTCCCCGGAAGGAAATTTTCGTCCTCGATACCGGGCGGGCAAAGGGCGCTCGGAGGGCAGGTTGGGACGATGCCAGAATGATACTGCGAATTTGCCTGTCGAGGGGGAACTTTTCGGTAACTTGCGGGGCGTTACCGATGGATCGTCTGGAAGACTGCGAGTCCGACGGCAATGACGACCAACAGCGCCGCAAGCAGTAAGCCGAGAATGAACCAAGCGGCCTGGCGGCGGGTTTCACCGGTGGGCTGGGTTATTCCGAAGGTGTTGATGAAGACGTTCGCGAGGGCTTCCAGGAGGCGCATAGGTCCAAGCATTAGCCGCCGATGTGGACCATGCTGCGCGAGGGTTTCAGAAAGCCCGGCTCGCCGATGTGGTGGCGGGCTTCCTTGCGCATGACGACGGCGCGGATCCATGTGGCCATCTCGTCGTCGCTGGCTCCGCGGCGCATCAGGGCGACGAGGTCGTGGTCGGTTTGCGAGAACAGGCAGGTGCGGACCTTGCCGTCGGACGTGAGCCGGACGCGGCTGCAATGGCCGCAGAAGGGTCGCGACACTGGAGCGATGATGCCAATCTCGCCGCGCCCATCGTCGAAGGTGAAACGTCGGGCGGTTTCAGACAGATGGTTCGGCGGCAAGGCGACCAGCGGGCGAAAGGCGTTGAGGCGGGCGACGATTTCGTCCATCGTGACGACGATTTCGGGGGTCCAGGCGCGCGCGTTCGGCTCTGAGGAAGCTTCTTCGAGCGGCATGTACTCGATGAACCGGACGATGACATTTTCTTCGCGGGAGAAGTGCGCGAACGCCTCGATCTGGTCGTCGTTGAAACCGCGCAGCAGGACACAGTTGATCTTCACCGGCCCCAGACCGGCGGCTTGCGCGGCCCGAACGCCGCGCAGGACGCGCTCGTAACTCCCCGGGACGCGGGTGATGCGGGCAAAGATTTCCGGATCGACCGCGTCCATGCTGACGGTGATGCGGCGCAGGCCAGCACGCGCGAGCGGCGTTGCCAGGCCTTCGAGCAGATGTCCGTTGGTGGTGAGCGCGAGGTCCGGCTTTGAGTCTGGATTGTCGTCGAAAGCGAGGCGCAGACTGCCAAGCTCTTCGACCAGTTCGACCAGACCTTTGCGCAGCAGCGGTTCTCCGCCCGTGAGGCGTATTTTCTCGATGCCCAGCGAGATGAAGATGCGGATGATGCGCGCGTAGTCCGCAATGGGAAGCTCGGAGTATTGCGCACCGTCGTTGCCCGTGCGGCAGTAAACGCAGCGATAGTTGCAGCGGTCGGTGACCGAGACCCGCAGGTCGGTGATGGCGCGCCCATGGCCGTCGCGCAGCCGCTCCTGCTGCTCGCCGAAGCTCGGAGCGGGGAGGGTTTGGAGTACGGGAAGTGTCGCAAAGGCCATAAGCAAAGATTGGACGGTTAGAGACGCCGTGCGGGTTCATTGATTCCGTAGACGCGCAGCGTGTTCAGTTTACTTCTTTCCTGCACTTCCGATGCGGACCCGGAATGGGCGACGGACCGCGGCTAAGAACCTGTTCACGTTCTCTTGACCCTCCCCAAAAGCTGTCTATGGCCTAAACAGAGATCGTGAACAGGCCCTAAGAAGCTGCGAAGAAGTCCTTGAGAGCGTCAGTCGCCAAAGCCTGCATTGAATGAAGGTATTGTGCGACGGCTGAAGGCTGTCGCCCCTTAGCAAGGCGTGTTCCCGCCGCTTGTAGGCCGCAGCGAACCGCACTCAAATGCCGAGGCCGAACTCGACTTCCGGGGCCAGGTCGCCGGAGTGCGCGTAGGCGTCATAGGGGGTGCGGTGGCTGAACTTGTAGCGCTGGCGCAACTCCCGCCCGACCACGATGCCGACGGCCAGCGTTGTGATTCCGGCGGAAATCCAGCCCACCTTGCGCAACACCTTCCGGGCCGCGCTGGGGGCGATCGAGACGACCTCCTCCAGGTCGAGCAACTCTTGCTCGAGTTTGCGGATTGAGCGAAACAGATTCATGGCTGCATCATAACTTACGCAGACGAAGTTGTGAATAACCCGCGTGCAACAAATGGGTCACGAACATTTATCGGCAACGCAGGCCTGATGTTTGAGATGCGCTGCAAACGCGCCGGGATGACTGCGCTAAGGTTTGGCCGGCGTTGCGGACGCGCTCGCCGCAGGTGCGGCAACAGCGGTCGATGCCGCAGGAGCGGACGGAGTTGCAGGCGCGCTTTCACCGGAACCGGTAGCCGGAGCCGCCGCGGGAGTCGTGCTGTCGGATTTCTCGGAGGCCCCTTCTCCGCCTGACGTGGCGGGCGGTTTGGCGTTGCCGTAACCGTCCTTGAACCAGCCGCCACCCGAAAAATGTACCGCAGGAGCGGTGATGGTGCGGTCGAGTTCACCGCCGCAGTGGGGGCAGACGGTGATTTCCACGTCGGAAAATTTCTGGATTTTTTCGGTGCGACGGTGGCACTGACGGCATTCGTACTCGTAAAGCGGCATGCTGCATTCCTTCTGGGGTCGTGCTCTGTTTCAAGGATACAGGTGCGGATGGTTCCTCCGGGGCTAAAGCCCAGTCTTGTGCGGCTTCTAATGTCTGGGCTGAAGCCCAGACCTACCTAGAAGCACAGCTTAATCAGACCTACCTGGAAGCACAGCTTAATCGGGGGTTGCGGCGACGGGCAGTGCGGGTTGAGGCAGCGCACGAGCCGTCAACTGGGCGATGTCGAGCAACTGCGGCGGAGTGTCGCCGCCGACCGCTCCCAGCGCGTCGCGGAACATCGTGTTGCAGAAGGGGCAGGCCGTGCCGATGGTCTTCGCTCCGGTGGCGACGAGTTCCTGCGCGCGGACGTGGCTGACGCGGTCGCCCTTCTCTTCGCCGAGAAATATCAGGCCGCCGCCCGCGCCGCAACAGAAACTGCGCTCGTGGTTGCGCTCGGCTTCGACCAATGTCCCAGCGGCTTCGACCACGGCGCGTGGTTCGGCGTAGATGTCCTGATAGCGGCCCAGGTAGCAGGGGTCGTGGTAGACGATGCTCTCGCCGTTCTGCTTGGGCAGCTTGTCGGCGTGGCGGGCCATGAACTCGGAGTGGTGCTCGATCTCGGGGGCGATGCCGTACTCGCGCCAATCCGTCGCGATGGTGCGAACGCAGTGCGGACAGATGGCGACAATCTTCTTCACCTGCGCCTTCTCGAACGCCGCCAGTCCCGCTTCGGCCAGCGAACCGAAGACCAGGTCGTTGCCCAGCCGCCGCGCCGGGTCGCCGGTACATTTTTCTTTTTTCATCACGCCGAAGCTGGTGCCGAGATGCTGCATCACGCGCGCGAAGTCGGCGATGATCTCGCGGCCCTTGGGATCGTAGCCGCCCATGCAGCCCAGCCACAGGCAGTACTCCTGCGAGCCGTCGAAGATGGGGAAGCCCTGCTTGGCGACGAACTTATCGCGCTCCATGGCGCTCAAGCCCAGCGCGTTGCCCTTGCTTTCGAGCGCGAGAAAAAGTTTCGTGCCGTAGGTGTCTTCCCACGCTCCGGTATTGACCGCGCCGCGACGCAGGCCGACGATGATGGGCAGGTGCTCAATGCCCACCGGGCACTGGAACTCGCACGCGCCGCAGGTCGTGCACTCAAACGCAGCTTCCATGGAGAGGTAGTTTGCGGGGGGATTGTCAGGCGAGGGATTCGCAGGCGCATCGCGGAGTTCGTTGAGGAGTGGGGTTTCGCTGGCGGGGCCGAAGGTGTTGAGGTACGTCCTCATGCCGAGGATGATCTCCTTCGGGTTGAGCACCTTGCCGGTGTTCGACGCGGGGCAGTGCTCGGTGCAACGCCCGCACTCGACGCAGCTATAGGCTTCGAGCGCGATGAGTTGCGTGATGTCCTTGCCCGCGACCAGGCCGAAGTCTTCGTCCCCAACCAGCGGCGGGATCGCCGAGAATCCGTCGCGTTCGAGAAAGACCGTGAGCGGCGAAAGCACCAGGTGCAGGTGTTTGGTATGCGGGATGAGCGGAAGGAAAACCAGCAGCGAGAGCGTGTGCGTCCACCACAGAATCTTTACCGCGAGGCCGTCGTCGGCGACGAAGTAGGCCGCGATGTAGGTGACCATCAGCAGAAAAATGAGGAAGGCGATAAAGCCGGACTCATACGAAACTTTCTTACCCAGCCAGATGGGGCGCACGAAGAAGCGGCGCACAAAAAGCCCTGCAATCGAAACGGCGACCAGCGCGGCCCACACGCCCGCAAAGCCGAAGTAAAACGTGCCTACAAAGCCGGTGTGTTGCAGAAAGCCGAGTCGCACGCCGGTCGCGAAGTGGTTGAGCGAGACCAGAACGAACGCCAGAAATCCCCAGAAGACGAAAGCGTGCGCGAGGCCCGGAAGCGGGCGTTGCTCGATGACTTTGGCCTGGCAGAGGACTTCCCAGAAGAACGCCCAGAAGCGCTTGCCGAGCGGCGCGAGCGTTCCCGCGGGGTCCTTTTTCGAGCGCAGTATATTGGAGGCGATAGGGCCGAGGCGCACGAAAAACAGGACCGCCGAAGCCGCGACCAATACTGCGAGAATGGCCATTTCGGCGTATGAAAAATGTAGCGGCTCGGCGAACTTCCAGCTTGTCATCGAATTTTGAATCTCCAGCGAACTAATCACGATAGCAGACGCGGCGCAAAGCAAAACGGCGAGCCGCGGCCCGCCGTTTTGGACGCAATAAATTTCTAGTAGCTGATGAACTCATTGCTGCCGCGGCGCAGCAGAACGCCTCTAACCAGAAAATACGCCGCCAGCAGGAACGTGATCGCGTCCCAATAGACCATGGGGCGCGCCCAGCCCGGCGAGTAGGTGAGGTCCTGGCCCGCCCACATGGTCACCAGCGTGGCCACGACCAGGAACAGAGTGCCGAGGGTGAGGAACAACTGGCCGCGACGGCGGCGGCGATCCAGAGCCTCGACCTCATCGGGCGTCAGGTTGCGCTCGGCGTGCGGCAAAATCATGTTGGCCATCGGTTGCTCCTTCGAATCTGGAATGGCGAGATGCAGCGGGGCACTCGCGCGTCAAACTCATTAAATCACAGCCGGGTGTGCGCCTGCTGTTCGCCGTTACTACAGTGCAACAGCTAAAGTGCGACTTGAACCGGAGTTATCTCTCTTGGTTCAGTTTAGAAAGGTCCGATTAATCCTCGGCATTGCCCTCAGCGGCTAAAGCCTTCTTGATTCTATTGCCTTTGTGGTGCGGCTAAAGCCGCACCCTACCGTTAATCAGAGGTTCTCTTGGTTCATCCTGCTGTGCGCCGTCCGAAGGCCGCTTTGATCCGTTCGGCGCGGTTTTCGTTGGAGCCTGCGGGGCGCTCTTCCTCGGTCGCGACGGATTGGATTCCGGTCACCTCGAAGCGCTTGCGGCAGCGGATGTTCTTGCAGCCCAACAGATCGTCCTGGCGCACCATGTAGGTCTTGGCCTTGGCGAATCGTGCGCGGTCGCGCTCGTCGGCTCCGCGCGGCAAGGCCGCCTTCTTGCGCCGCACCAGCCAGTTCATTTGATACTCACCGGCCTGTCCGCAGTGCGGACAGGTCATGCTGTGGGTGCGCATCTCGGTCCGTTCGTCGAAGAATTCACGCTCTTCCATGGCCCAACCTCCAACCGAAATCTCCAACCGAAATCAGAATACTCCCACCGTTGGGCGACCTGCTTGGAGTACCCTGACAACGCACCCGAACCATCCCTGGACAGCCATGGCGAAATCGAAAAAGAAAAGCTTCTCCATTACCAAAGCCGTGAAGGCCAACTCGCGCGAGCGGCTGGGCATGCCCAAAAGCTCGTTCCCGCTGCCGACCGTCAAAGAGAAGGCCGCAGCCAAGCCGAAGCACAAGGAAACACTGGCCGACCTGCTTACGAAAGATGACTCCCAATGAAGATTTTTACCCTTGCAATCGTAGCCATTTTCAGCGCGCTCCCGATCGCCATCGCGGGCCAGACCGTCCAACCACCCTCGATCCAGATTGGCCCAGCCAATCGCACTCTGTCCGTTTCAGCCAGCGACCACGCCGAAGCCGAAGCCGATGTCGCCGATTTGAATGTGGGCTTCGTGACCTATGGACCGACGCTGCAAGCTGTGTACAAGAGCGCGTCGGACACCTCGAACGCGATCGTCAAAGCGATGCTCGATGCGGGCGCGAGTCGCACCGAAATCCAAAGTCGTTCGCAGCGCGTTTCGCGACTGAACGAGTATGAAATCAAGGCGCAGAAAGGCATGAAGTTCAGCGTCTCGCAAAGCTGGCTGGTCAGCGTTGAACCGAAGACCGCCGCGCTGATTCTCGACGCCGCCGTGCAGGCCGGCGCAAACCAGAGTGGGGACATCAATTGGCGGCTGAAGAACAGCGCTGCGCTGGACGGCGAGGCGATTCGCCGCGCAACGGAGCGGGCGCGCGCCATGGCTGCGGAGTTGGCCAAGGCGATGGGCGTGACGCTGGGCAAGCCGCTCTACGCGACCAACAGCATGAGCGGGAACATCGTCAGACCAATGTTTGAGATGCGCGCGGCTTCGGTCAACGGCCAACCGAACGCTCCCGCACCTCTCGCGATCGAGGCCCAGCGAGTGACTGCGACGGCGTCCGTCGAAATCATTTACGCCATTGAATAACAATGCGCTTGTTTCTCTTTCAGAAGAAAGTGGATTTGTCGCCGGTCGGTGAAAAAGCAGGTCCTTCGCTTCGCTCAGGATGAAAAACTCAGAGACCATCACCAAAAAATTGTCATTCTGAGCGCAGCGAAGAACCTGCTTCTCGCTTATGATGGCCCAAATGCCCGAGGAACACCACTACTACGTTTACATTCTCTCCAGCCGCTCGCGAACATTGTATGTCGGTGTGACTAACAAGCTCTTGCGTCGTGTGGAAGAGCATCGGGATGGGACATTCGATGGCTTCACGTCAAAGTATCGGATTCATCGGCTGGTTTATTTTGAACACTTCAAATACATCGGCAATGCCATTGCGCGAGAGAAAGCGATCAAGGGCTGGCTGAGAATAAAGAAGGTCGCGTTGATCGAGGCGGAGAATCCGACTTGGGAAGATTTGTACGTTGATCTTGTCGCAGGCCGGTGAAAGAAGCAGGTCCTTCGCTTCGCTCAGGATGACAATTTTGGGGGGTGGGTGCTTCTCTATGAAAATTTTGAGAAGGTTCCTCAGAATTTGTCATTCTGAGCGAAGCGAAGAACCTGCTTTGCGTGCTGCGTATAACTCCGAGAGCCTATGAATGTCTCTCCGCCACTCCATCTTCATTCGCGACCAGCGCCATGCTCGCCATATTTAAGAACAGCCCATGCTCCACAACCCCGACGATGCTGCGAATCGCCGCTGCGGTCGCGGTCGGATCGGGAATTTTGCCGCACGCGCAGTCGAGGATGTAATTCTGTTCGTCGGTCAGGTACACGGAGCCGT
>JALYTE010000298.1 GCA_030854435.1 Acidobacteriota bacterium
GGTCTCTCCACTACACCTTCGCAAAAAGCGCGAAGGCTCCGGTCGAGATGACAGGGTCTACGGGCCGAACAGAGATCGTGAACAGACCTAAGGTTGTATCTTTCTGGTATCGGCGTCTAACTGTGGACGTTTCTAACGCCGGGGGAGACTCAAAAAAGAATGCCGACATTTGCCGCCATCGACATTGGGTCGAACTCCTGCCGTTTGGCGATCGCGTCGGTCGAACAGCATCGGTTGAAAACTCTGCACGAAGACCGCGAGGTGACGCGGCTGGGTGAAAGCGTTTTCGAGTCGGGCGTGATTTCGCCTGAAGCGATGGCGAACACGATCAAGGCGCTGAAGCGGTTTCATAAGGCGGTGCAGGCGCATGTGGTCGACCAGGTGCGCGTAGTGGCGACCAGCGCGCTACGCGAGGCGCGCAACTCGGAGGCGTTTCGCGCTTGGGTGAAATCGACCACGGGGTGGAACGTCGAAGTGATCTCCGGCCTCGAGGAAGGGCGGCTCATTCATCTCGGCGTTGTGACGCACGAGCCAGGGGCGCGCGGGAAATGTTTGCTGATCGACCTGGGCGGCGGGAGCTGCGAAGTCACGCTTTCAGAGCGCGGCAAGGTGCGCGAGATGGTAAGCCTTCCGCTCGGTGCGGTGCGTTTGCAGCAGGAGTTTCTGCGCGTGGATCCTCCGGGCAAAGAGGACGTTGCGCGGCTGCGAAAGTTTATCGAGCGCGAGTTGCGCCGCGCGGACCGCAAGCTCGGCAAGCCGAAAGTGGGGTTGGTGATTGCGACTTCGGGGACGGCCGCGGCGCTGGCGGAGGCTAGCGAAGCGATGCTGGGCGCGGGGAAACCGAAAAAAGTTTCGCGCGTGAAACAAGGCATTCCGGGACGTAGCGGCAGAGTGCTTACGGCGGACGCGGGCGCGGTGGGGAAGCTCGCCGAGCGGTTGTTGAAGATGAACAATGCGCAGCGCGCGGCGGTGGCGGGGATTGGGCCGCGGCGGTCGGAGATTATCGCGGGCGGCGCGCAGGTGTTCGCGGCGCTGCTGGAGCGGATGGAGTTGAAGGGGTTTCGCTACTCGCCGCTGGGGCTGCGCGACGGCATGTTGGCGGAGATGCTGGGCAACGCCGACATTCGCGCTTCGGTGCATCGCACCATGGAGGCCGAGCGCTGGGAAGGCGTGCTTCAGGTGTGCAGACGCTACGGCGTGGACCCGAAAGAAATGGAGCCGGAACGCGAGCATGCGGCGCAGTTGTTCAAGCAATTGCAGCCCGTACACGGTCTGCCGCCGGAGTACGGGCCGTGGTTGGAGGCCGCGGCGATGATGCAGGAGGTGGGCAAGTTCATGAACCACCAGGGCCACAATCGACACACGCACTACATTGTCGCGAACTCTGAAATTTTCGGTTTCTCGCCGCAGCAGAGGGCGATCGTTGCGGCGATCGCCCGCTATCTCGGAAAGACGCGGCCGGAGCCGATGGATCGCGTGATGCGCCTGGTGCCGGTGGAAGAGCACATGCATGTCGCGCGCGCTGTGGTGCTGCTGCGGCTGACCGAAGCGTTGAACCAGGACCATGCCAGCGCTCCGGTGCGGTTGCGGACGAGGATCTATCCGAAGCGCGTGGTTCTGGAGTTGCTCCACGGTCGTAGTGGCGCTGAGTTGGAGGCTTGGTCGCTGAAGAAGGAAGCAGGCTACTTTCGCGACGTTTTCCGGCGGGAACTTTTGGTCGAAGTGGTGTAGAGCGCGCGGACGGTGCGCGGCTCCAGCAGCCACTGTAGCGTGGCGGGGCCGCGTTGCAGAGTCAGGCGGGCGAGCGATCCTTTGCGCAGGCGAACATGCGCGCGGCCATTGTCCGCTTCGGGGGCCGGGCCGGGGCAGATGAGCGAGCCCACGAAGCCGGTGAGGTTGGGATTGTGGCCGACCACGAGCACGTTCTCGTACTGCGCGCACTCGCGCAACAGGCGTTGGAACTGGGGCAGCGTGGCGGTGGGCGCGAGCGCGTTCGAGGTGAGTATTTTGGACTCGTACCCGGTCTCGGTGCCGATGAGTTGCGCGGTTTGCAGGCTGCGTTTCAGCGAGCTTGAGACGATGAGGTCGAAGTTCAACTTCATCGCGTTCAGGATCATTCCCAGGTGCAGACAGTGTTGCTTGCCCTCTTTGTCGAGCGGTCGTTTGACATCGAGCAGAGGGTTGACGCGTCTCGTTCCGGCGCTGGCGTGGCGGAGGACGTAGAGGTTCATGTCGTCCCTTTGCCGGGTGCGGCGGCATTGTGAAACACGCCGGATTCGGGGTCGGGCCACGCATGGCTTTGGAGGTGAGGCGCGAAGAAATGTGGCTTTGAGTCGGTCATGGTCGTCTTTAGAAGGGATGTTGTGGATGGCCGAGGGGTTGCGCTGGATCCTGTAGACGATTGTAGTCCGCGAGCGGTCGCGGTCATTGCTTGGCATGTTGCTCGGAGCGCTGCCAAAGCTCGCTGAAAAGCACGCCGCCGAGATGTAGGTGGCTCGCGACACGGTGAAAGCCGGCAGCACAAAGCGCGGTGGCGTGATTGGGGAGCTGGGTAACGCGCAATCCAGTCAGGACGCGGAAGGCGAAGTAGAGACTGCGAACGTAGGCGCGGGCGACGGGCCGGATTGCGCCGCGCTCGGGGATGCGAAAGTCCGAGATGAGCCACAGAGTTCCGGGCTGGACGGCGCGTCCGATTTGCAGGGCGAGTTTGTCGACGTCCGATTGCGTGAAGCAATCGAGAAAGAAGTGCGTCACGACAAGGTCGGTATTGAGCGGAGGAGTTTGCGTGAGGGCGTTTGCGTGGACGGTCTTGACGCGCGCGGAGTCGCAACGGCTGAGTAGGAGGGCGAGCATCTTGTCGCTCGAGTCCACCGCGAGCGCTTGAAGAGATCGGTTCTGTTGGAGGAGTTTGGCGAGAAAGCGACCGTCGCCGTCGCCCAGGACAAAAGCGTGTCGAGTGTGGGCGACCTGCGGTAGAAAGTGGGTGCGGGTGCGTTGCAGCAGGGGGCCCAGAGCGAGGTATTCGGCCCAGCGGTAGATGCGGGCGACGGGGTCGAAGTTCGCTGTGTGGTTTGCGACGGTCTTTGCGACGCTCATCGCTGCGCTCGTAGAAATGGGATGAGGATGAGCGGCGTGAGAAGGGCGAGATCGGCGGCGGCGCGGACGTGCAGCGGAGAAAGTCTTGCGCGTTGACGATTCAACCGGAGAAGCAGCAGAAGGCTGAGCGCGCAGGCGGCGTCGATGGCCCACGGGGTGACGCCTGGCACGGGGTGGGCAACCGCGAGCCAGAGCATGCACAGGAAGGCCGCGGCAAGAACCGCCCTGCACAACGCGGTGAGATGGCGGGTCGCGATGAGCGTCGTCCAGTTGGCGTTGAGGCGGTCTGCCGGGTGCTCCCAGGCGTAGAGGTACATGCAGTTCAGCGCGCAAACGCTCGCAAGCAGTACGGCTGGCGCAAGCAGCGACAAGCGCAGGTCGGGCCGCCGCGCGACCGTGGGAATGAAGATGGCGGCAGCGAAAAACAAGCCCACCGCGAGCTCTTTAGGTAGACGACGTTCGTGGGCCAGGCGTGTATGGATAGCCATGAACCAGCCGCAAAGCGCCGCTCCCAGCAGCGCGTATAGGCGCAGGGCTTTGGGCAAAAGCTCAGGCGTCAAGGCCGCGACAACAACGGCCGCGATGGCGATGAGAGGGACGAACACACGGCGATGGCGATGATGAAAGCGGTGGCGTTCTTCGAGGGTGGTGTGGGCCGCGTTGCGGGCGTCGAGAAGACGGTCGGCGGCATAAAGTATCCACACCGCGAGGAATATGGCAGCGACCGCGCCGAGGGGCAAGAAAATACCGCAGCAGCGCGCGACGAACCATGCCCACAATGCGGCGACCGCGGGCGCGTCGAGCGAAATGAGGTGCCATAGAGCTAGAGGGGAATGGCGCACGGTCAAGTGGACTACGAAGTGGGCGTGGAGCGAGGCATCTCCGCGAGCGAGCGATCCGACATCGGAATATGCAGTGTTTCCGGGCTTTCCGGGGGCGAGGGTCGCTCCACGGAGTCGTCGCCGCCACGGACCTGGCGGGCGCCTGCGGCCCAGAAGCTGGGGTCGATGTCCGCGAAGATGCTGTCGCGCAGCTCGATGGCCGCGAGGCTGTCTTCCTGCTCGGGCGTCATGCGGCCTTCGGAATCGAACGCGAGCCAGATATTCTTTACCTCGTTGAACTGGTCGTTGTGGGTGTGGAAACGCAGTTCGGCGTAGTCGCGCGCGGCTCCGGTGGTGATGAGGAATTGCCAGTCGGAGGATTCCAGCAGCAGCAACTCGCGGCAGAGTTGCTTGACGATGCGCTCGCCCTGCGGTGTCTCGCGCCATTGGCCTTCGGTGCAAACGTCGCGGGTAAAACACTCCGCCGGATAGATGTGCGTGTAGGTCCAGGCGGTGTCGGGATTCATCCAGACCTGATTGGCGCCCTCGGCGCCCCACGAGCCTTCGTGCATGGCGATGGTGCCCGCGCGCGGGAAGCGGTCCAGATACTCCGAGCAGTCGATGAGTTCGAGGCCCATAGGATGTTCGTGCAGCAGGCGCGCGACCTGCTCCAGCCACTGCGGGCCTTCGAACCACCAATGGCCGAAGAGTTCAGCGTCGAAGGGCGAGCAGAGGATGGGCGGAATCTCCCCGCCGAGACTGGATCGCAGGGCCTCCTGCACGAGCGCGACGAAGTGCGCGGCGTGGTGCTTGGTGCGCTCCGAGGCCTCGTGCGGATCGTAGGGACGCTTGTCGGCCATATCGACCCCACCGCCCGTGATCTTCCAATAACGATGTCCCCCGGGCCAGCGTTTTTTGTGGAAGTCGAGATAGGCGGGGTCTCCGGGATAGCCCGATTCGCCCGACCACACCTGCACGCCGGTGTGTGGGTCGCGCGGGAAGATGGAGGTCGCGTAGCGCCGGTCGTTGGAATCATATGGCCCGTCGACGAAGTAGGGCCGGTAGAGATTGCGGCCTTCATCATCGACGGCAGTCTTGGAAGGACCGCGCTGTCGGTCGTAGGGCGATTGTCTGCGCGCCGACTCTTCGACCAGATGCGTATCGACGAAGAAGTATTCGATGCTGCTCTCAGACAGCGCCTGCTCGACGCCGATGCGGTCGTAGGCGGGGCGGGCTTCGGAGCCGTCGGCGTTGGCGACGGGATAGCTCCACGGCCCGGCGGGACGGTAGCCGCATTCGGGCGCCCACATTCCGCGAGGAGGTTTGCCGATGTGGCGGGTGTGAGCTTTGACGGCGGTGCGGACCTGCGCGCGAACGCTTTCATCGGTGCCCAGCAGAGGCATGTAGCCGTGGGTCGCGCCGCAGGTGATGATCTCGATCAGCCCCTGATCGTTGAAGTAGCGAAAGCCCTTGACGATGTCGCTGTCGAGCGAAAGAAAGTGACTGAGATTTTCGGCGAAGAACCGGTGCCAGAAGCGGGCAAGCTCGGCGAGGTGATGGTCGCCGGTGCTGGCAAAGTAAGCTTCATCCTCTTGCGCGGACGTGATTTTGCGTTCGAGATATTTCGGGAACTCCGCCTGGAAGACGGGATGGGCAAGCTGCTCCAGAAGGACTGGCGAAAGGTTCAGGTTGCAATGCAGGGCGAGGCCGTCGCGCTCCAGATTTCCGAGCACGCGCAGCAGCGGCAGGTAGGTTTCAGCGGCGGCTTCGTGCAGCCATTCCATGCCATGCGGCCAGGTGCCGTGGTTCACGACGTAGGGCAGATGGGCGTGCAGCGTCAGCGTCAAATAGCCTGCGGCTTGGGGTCCGTTCTGCATTGAAACCATAACCTCGGCAGGGGGTGTTGGGATTGGTGGGCGCGTCGATTCGGCGCCGGACGTTCCTTGCCTACAGTATCAATTTCGTGGCACAGGATGCAACGCGGTCTTTCGCGAAGTGTCGTGCGTCGGCTTAGAGCCTGTTCACGATCTCTGTTTAGGCCCGTATACAGCTTTTGGGGAGAGCCAAGAGAGACGTGAACAAGTTCTAAGATACGGGGTGCCCCGCTTCGCGACGGTGGCGCTGGCTGCGCGATTACTGCGGTTCGCGAGGTTGCAAACCGCCGTTGTCGCGCTCGCCCTCCCGGCCCGGGCTGCGGACCTTGAAGCCGTTCGCGAGGTGGAACCGGACGACGGATTCGGAGACGATCTGGACCTGCTCTCCGCGCGTGACGCCGTTGGCTCCAGCGCCGACCGCTCCCCCGGCCCCTGCGCCGATGGCCGCGCCTTTGCCGCCGCCCAGGATGCCGCCGAGGATCGCGCCGACGGCCGCGCCGCCCCCGACTTTTTCAGCGGTGTTCTTGCCCCGGCCTTTGCCTTCGACGGTGTACGGCTCGGTCGATACGGCGATGCTTTCGCCGCGTCGGCGGACGCCGGTCAGCTCGACCGAGAGCATGGAACTGCCCTTGAAATGGGCCGCGTCGCGAACGCCGGTGACGCGCCCGCTGACGCTTGAACCGGCGGGAATCGCGACTTCGCCGTCGACGATGACGCTGGACGCGACCACGCCTGAGAAGGTCGCGCCTTCGGGCGTCGAGGCGCTGTCGAGGGTCTGGTTGATGCGCACGGAAATCGTCTCGCCGGAGGGCACGAAGACGTCGCGATAGACGGGCGCGGGTGGCGGTGGCGGCGGCGGTGGCGGAGCAGACTGGGCCGTCTGCACGGGCGGGAGCGGCTGCGCGGGCGGCGTGTAGACGGGCACCGGTTGCGACGGAACCGTCTCGTGGCGCGCGATCTTGCGGCGCTCCTGCGGCGTCGTCGCCAATGGAACGACGGGCGCGGGCGCAGGTGCGGTCGTGGTCGTCGTCACGGCGGCGATGGCCGGTGCGACCGGAGCGACTTGGAGTGTGAGGTTGTTGATGACCTGCTTGACGCCCGCTACGTGCGACGCGTCCTGCGAGGCGACCTTGCGCGCCGTATCGTTGCTGACACTGCCGTTCAGCGTGACGACGCCATTGGCCACGGCCGGCTGGATGGGCTCGCCGGCGATGGAAGCGTCGCCGCTCAGGGCGGTGTGGACGTTGTTGGTCAGGGTCGCGTCGTCGACAGGCTTGTTGCAACCGGTCGCCGCAAGCGCAACGACCGCCGCCAATGCGGTGGTCCGGAAAGAAAAGCTGAACAAGTGGGGCATTGTCATCGCGCGTCTCCTGAATGGATTGGGCTGTTGGACTTGTAAATGCAATCCATTGTCTCTCTAAACGGACATGGATGGGGGTGTGAAGTTTGTTTGCGCGTCATTTTTCCATGTTGTGGGCGAGTGGAGAGAAAGATGGACTTTAGCCCCGAACACTCTGTCCGGTCGAGACGGCACTCCTGCGGAGACTTAATCTGAGCTTCCACAAATGCCGCCGTAAAAGCAGCAGCTTCGACACCCGTCGCGCAACCCTTAGTATGGCTGGAAGCATCCACAACTTGAGGCGTTCTTCCGGCGAAAGTGCGATGTTGTTTCCCGGTCGGGCCTTGGAACAAAAACGATAGGAGAGTGTGATGGCGGACAACGACAATAGTGGTATGGGCGGATTTGGGTGGTTCTTGGCGGGTCTGGGTATTGGCTCGCTCGTTGGCGTGCTGTATGCGCCGAAGTCCGGCAAGGAAACGCGCGAGGATCTTGCGGCGTGTGCGCTCGAAGCTCGCGACCACGCACAGGCAACGTATCGGCAGGCAAGCGACGCTGCCGGAGAGTATGTCGACAAGGCCAAGGAAGCTGTCGGCCCGTATGTCGACAAGGGCAAAGAGTATGTCGACAAAGGCAAGGAATATTACGACAAGGGCCGCACCCAGTGGACGGAGTATGTGGACAAGGGCAAGGACCTGGTCGCGAGCCAGACCTCCAAAGTGACCTCGGCCGTCGACGCGGGCAAGAAGGCCTATACGGAGACCGCCAGCGATTCACAGCCGTCGTAACCGGATCTGTACGGTCGGAAGGGCCGGTCTTCGAGCCGGCCCATCCGCATGTGCGGCGACAATGAACGGAAATGGGATTGGAGAGTGCAATGGGTATTTTGCTTAGCTTGTCCATGGTCTTCTGGCAGACCGATACGTCCGGGGTGTCGGCGTCGAACGATCAGCATTTATTGATGATTTTCACGGCCATTGGAGCGCTGTCGTTGTTGGTTCTAGCGATCGTCACTCTTGTCGGTGGGGTCGTCGTTGGGCTGGGCGCGCTCAAGGTGCTGAAAGAGGTCAAGGAAATCGTTGGCGACGTTCACAGCAAAACGATGCCCGTGCTACATAAGGCCGACGTCTTGATCGATGAACTGACGCCGAAGATTCGGATTGTGAGTGACAACGCGGTCCACATTACGACCACCGTCCGCGAGAAAGTCGATGAAGTGGGAGTAACGGTCAGCCAGATGAATCGCACCGCCGCGGGCGCCAACGAGAAGACGCGCGGTCAGGTTGACCACGTCGATCGCATGGTTTCCTCCGTGCTGACGACCACCGAAGACGTGACGAATACGGTGGTACACAGCATCAGAGTGCCGATCAAACAGGCCGCTGGGCTGGTGACGGGGATACGCGTGGCTTTGGAAACGCTGATCAAGAACTTCAGCGGGAAGGACACTCGCCAGGGCCGGGGCGGGTGGACACCGTAAGTTTAGTGGTGGTAGACAGCCCGTATTGTCGACCCATAAAGAGGTCGTCGTGCCGACCCAGAAAGCTGCATCGTTTAGGATGATTCTCGTTGGCACTGCCGTATTCTGGCAAAGCGCTGAAGCGCATATAAGTCGATCTACGATCTATCAGATCCAACAGGTTACTACCTGTTAGAGGACTTGAGATCGTCAAGTGCCAGGTTCAAACCGAGCACGTTCACCCGTGGCTCGCCGAATAGGCCAAGCTGACGCTGAGTCGTATGCTCTTGCACCAGATTCGCGACGATGGCCTCAGTCATTCGCCGCTCTTGCGCGATGCGATGCACCTGGTAGAGCGCGGCAGCGGGAGTGATGTCCGGATCGAGGCCGGAACCGGATGCGGTGACGAGGTCCACCGGGATCGGCGCGTTACCGCCGCCACTTTTCACGCTGGCGTCGACGCGATCGATGAGGGACTTGTTGGTGGGCCCATAGTTGGAGCCCGAGGATGCTGAAGCGTCGTAGCCGCTTCCGGCAGAGGACGGTCTGCTGTGAAAATAACCAGGCCCGGTAAATGGCTGACCGATCAGAGAGGAACCGACGGCTATATTGTTCCGAATCAGGAGTTGGCCGTCTGCCTTGTCTCGCATAGCGAAGTGGGCGATGCCCGTGATGAGAAGCGGATAACCGATTCCAAGCAGAACGGCCGTGATGAGGGTATAGAGGCAGGCGGTGACGATGTGCTTCTTCATGGAGTTCTCCAGTATTCGATGATGGCTATGCAAGGTGCAGCACAACGATCAACATATCGATGGCTTTGATACCGAGGAACGGCGCAATAAGGCCGCCAAAACCGTAAACGAGCAGGTTGCGTTGCAA
>JALYTE010000301.1 GCA_030854435.1 Acidobacteriota bacterium
TATTCCCTAATCCCTAATCCCTGCTTTCAAGGCTCCGCCGCTGCTCCCACCGCCGGCCTCCACTTCACTGTCGAAATCCTCGCTGCCCTCGAACAACGCGGAATAGAAATCGCCTATGTCACGCTGCACGTCGGCCTCGGCACCTTCCAACCCGTCCGCGTGGCCCACACCGAAGACATCCGCCTCCACGCCGAGCCTTACACCCTCCCCGCAGCTACAGCCTCAGCCATCACCGCCGCAAAAAACGCAGGCCGCAGAATCATCGCCGTCGGCACAACCACCACCCGCACCCTCGAACACATCGCCCGCGAATCTGAGCGCATCCATCAACCCATCACCGCCCACTCCGGCAGCACCAGCCTCTTCCTCTCCCCCGGCCTCAACGATGAGTTCAAAATCGTCAACGGACTCCTGACCAACTTCCACCTCCCACAATCCACGCTGCTCATGCTGGTGAGCGCATTCGCGAGCCGGGAAGCTGTCCTGCGCGCCTACGCCCACGCCGTCGCCGCCCGCTATCGCTTCTTCTCTTACGGCGACTGTATGCTCATCCTCTAACGTCTTACTTCGCGAAACTTCGCGCTTAAACTTTGCGCCCTTCGCGTCAAGGTTTTTGCGCCACCTCCGCATCCAATCATCGAGACGACCATGCCCACGAAAACCGACAAGCCGCCCATCTACCTGCTCGACTCGATGGCCTTCATCTTCCGCGCCTACCACGCGATGCAACGCTCGCGCCCCATGACCACGCGCACCGGCATTCCCACGGCCGCGACCTACGTCTTTGTCAACATGATCAACAAGCTCCGCAAGGACTTCGCGCCGCAATACCTCGCTGCGGTCTACGATGTCGGCGCGCCCGTGCATCGCAACGAACTCGCCGCGCAGATGAAGGACGTGCAGAAGTTCAACATCAAAACGCAGCAATTCGAGACGACAGAATACGGCGGTTACAAGGCCAACCGCGTTGAAACGCCCCCCGACCTCATCCAGCAGCATCCCTACATCCGCCGCGCGCTCGAAGCCTTCCGCATACCCATCTTGTTCTACGAAGGCTTCGAAGCCGACGACGTGATCGGCACGCTCTCCTGCCAGCTTTCCGCGCTCGGACACCATGTCTATGTCGTCTCCTCCGACAAGGACATGATGCAGTTGGTCAACGAAAACGTCTCCATCCTCAACCCGACCAAAGACAATCTGATCCTCGATAGCGCCGGTGTTGAAGCCGTGCTCGGCGTCCCGCCCCAGCGCGTGATCGACGTGATGGCCCTGCGCGGCGACGCGATCGACAACATCCCCGGCGCGCCCGGCATAGGCGACAAAGGCTCGGTCGAACTCATCCAGACCTTCGGCACGGTCGAAGCCGCGCTCGACCGCGCCGATGAGGTCAAGAAGAAAACTTACCGCGAGTCGCTCCAGAACAACCGCGACAACATCCTGCTCTCGAAAGAACTCGTCACCATCCACACCGCCGTCCCCATCGAGTTCACGCTCGACGCCATGCGCACCCAACCCGTCGACAACGCAGCCTGCCGCGCCCTCTTCACCGAGCTTGAATTCACGACGATGCTCAAGGACCTCGCCCCCGACGTCCAGGCCGCGAAGACCACCTACAACTCCCGCCCCACCGCCGCCGACCTCACCGCACTCCTCGCCGAAGCCCGCAAACCCGCCGCGAAATCGGGCGGCCTCTCCATCGCCCTCGTCGAGTCCGCCAGCGTCATCGCCGCCGAAGTCCAAGCCGACCCCGACATCGAAGCCGAGCCGGAGCCAGCCTCCGCTCGATCCATGTCTCTCTTCGGCGAGACCGAAGCGCCTTCCTCTTCACTCTTCACTCTTCCCTCTACACTCTCGCCTTCCGACCCGGCCTGCCGCCTCGGCCTCGCCGTCACTCCCGCGCACGCTATCGAAGTCTCGCTCGACACCCCCGGCCTCCGCGAAGCCCTCGCCGACCCCACGTTGCCCAAACGCGTCCACGATCTCAAAGCCGTCCTCCGCGCCCTCACCCCGCACGGCGTCGCGCTCGCTGGCCCCATCACCGATGTCATGTTGCAGAGCTACCTCTTGAACCCCACGCACGGCTCGCACAC
>JALYTE010000303.1 GCA_030854435.1 Acidobacteriota bacterium
GAATACTCCGGCCTGCTCGGCTGCCTGCAATGGGCGCTCGACCACGGCCACACGCAGCTTCGCGTGGTCTCCGATTCGGAGTTGATGGTCAAGCAGATCCAGGGCAAATACAAGGTCAACAGCCCCGACCTCAAACCGCTCTGGGAGGAAGCCCGCCGCCGCATCGCCAAACTCGACGGCTTCCAAATCTCCCACGCCCTGCGCCACAAAAACAAGGACGCCGACCGCCTCGCCAACGACGCCATGGATCGGGGTATGAAGCGGCCCGCCGCTGCTGGCGACACTCCACCTCCAAAGGCCAGCGTCGAAAAAGTCGAAGCCCGGATGCTGCGCGGATTCACCCGCGACGGCGTCGTTCATCTGCTCGGCGGAGCAAAACTTCCCGACGGCGTCTTCGTTAAAATCGTTGTCGAGTAGCGATCGAATGACAAACGAATGACAAACCGCGCCAACTCTTCTGCATCCAAGTCTTGGATGGGCCACCGAATCGCCATTATTTTGGTAGTCGCCGCCATCACCGGCGCGGCATGCGCCCAGGCTGGCGTCTCGGCTTCCTCGCAAGCCAACGATCCGCGCGCGAAACAAATGATCCAGGCCGCCGTCCGCTCCGAGCTCGCCGCCGCCGACAACAACCACAGCCTGTGGGACTTTCGCGACCACGACAAGACCGCCGACAAGGACGCCATCTACCGCGTCATCGACACGCCCGCCGGTGAACTCCGTCGCATGACCGAGCTGGACGGCCGCCCCGTCGACCCCCACACCGCGCACGAAGAGACCGAGCGCATCGCCGACTATGTCCGCGACACCTATGCCCAGGCCAGGCAGCGCAGGGCCGGCGCACATGACGACGCGCAGGCCCGGCAGTTGCTCCAGATGCTCCCCAACGCCTACATCTGGTCGCTCAAAAACGACAGCGGCGAATTCGCGACGCTCGCCTTCCGTCCCGACCCCAACTTCCACCCGCCCAACATCGAAGCCCGCGTGATGGCCACCATGGCGGGCGAACTTGTCCTCGCCAAATCCGATGACCGCATCCGCACCCTGCGCGGCGCGCTCACCGACGACGTGAAGTTCGGCTACGGCCTCTTCGGCAAGCTGCGCAAGGGCGGCACATTCGACGTCGAGCGTCGCGAGATCGCCCCCCACATCTGGCAGATCACCGAGACCCGCGTCCACATCGACGGTCGCGCGCTGCTTTTCAAAACCATCGGCCAGCAGGAAGACGAAGTCAAGACCGAGTGGAAACCCTCCACCGCGAAGACGCTCCAGGACGCAGCGAAGCAACTCAGCGCGGACTGAAACCCAGCGACGAAGCGGGATTTCGGACGTGGGTTCCATCAAGACAATTTCGCATCCCCATTCGCCCCGTGTCACTCTAATACCTGAGTGAAAATTTTCCGTTCCATCCGCAATCTGTCGTCCGTGCTACTTGCCCTTGCGACCTCAACACTCCACGCGCAAGACACCGCCCTTCCCCCCGCGCCCAGCGCCGTGCTGGCGCAGTATGGTAAGGGCACGCCCGCAGGCTCAGGCAAGACCTTCCAAGCCTCCGCGACCTTCGCCGGCCCCGGCGGCGTCAAGGTCGAACGCGCCAACAGCGCGCCGCTTTCACTCTCCATCGACGACGCCGTCGCGCTTGGCCTCCAGCGCAACCTGCGCCTGCTCAACGACCGCGCCAACCTGCAAATCGTCAAAGGCGACCTGCTCCAGGTCACCAACGCGCTGCTGCCATCGCTCACTCTGAAGGCCTCCACCAGCACGCAGGAAATCAACCTCGCGGCCATGGGCTTCAAGCCGGGCAACGTCAGGGTTTCCGGCTTCAACGGCACCTTCCCAAACATCGTCAAAGTCGACGTGACGCAGGCGCTGCTGAACGTCAATCAGACCCTCTTCAGCCTGCCCGCGTACGAACTTCTGCGCGGTGCCCGGGACGAAGAGCAGGTGGTCAACCTGAACACTCTCTCCAGCGAAGGCGATCTGGTCGTCGCCGTTGGCACGGCGTATCTAAAAGTTCTGGGCGACCAATCCAATCTCGCCAACGCATTCGCCCTCGAACGCGCCGCCAAAACGCTCTTCGACCAGGCCACCGCCAAGCGCGACGCCGGGGTCGGCACAAATCTGGACGCGTTGCGCGGACAGGTCGAGTTCCAGACCCGCCTGCAGCAGCGCGTCTCCGCCGAATCCGCGCTCGCCAAAGACATCATCCAACTCGACCGCATCATGGGCCTGCCCGCGGAGCAGCAACTCCTGCTCACCGATATCGCGCCCTTCGCGCAGCTCGCTGACATGGACCTCGACCGCGCCCGGGCCACCGCCTACCAACGCCGCAAGGATTACCTCAGCCTGCAGGCGCAGATCCACGTCGCCGGCCGCGAGCGCCTCGCCGTCAAATACCAACGCTTGCCGACGCTCGCTTTCGGCGGCTACTACGGCGTCATCGGCGAAACCGAGGGCCTGTACCACGGCGTGTTTCGCGCCCAAGGCAGCCTGAAGTTTCCCATCTTCCGCGAAGCCGGACAGCGCGGCGACACCGAAGTCATCTCCGCGCAACTGCTGGCCCTGCGTCAGCGCGAAGCCGACCTGCGTGTCACCATCGACGCGCAAATCCGCGCCGCGATGTTGGACGTCAACTCCAGCCACGACCTCGTCAAAGTCGCGCAGAGCAACGTCGATCTCGCTACTGAAGAACTTTCCGACGAGCAACAGCGTTTCAGCGCGGGCATCGACGACAACCTGCCCGTCGTGGACGCACAGGCTTCGCTAGCCGGAGCGCAAGCGCAACTCGTCCAGGCGCTCTACCAATACAACGGCGCCAAACTCCAACTCGCGCGCAGCACGGGCATCGTCGAGTCGCAATACCGCACCTACCTCGGCACGAACTAGCTTAGCTTCTGCGTGTGCCTTGGCCTTTCTGTCTGTCATTCCCGCCGGGAACCTGCTGTATCTTTTGCCGTTGCTGTTGCTCTTGCTCTTGCAGTTGTTTTTGCTCTTGCAGTTGTTTTTGCTTTTGCAGTTGTTTTTGCTCTTGCAGTTGTTTTTGCGTTTGCAGTTGTTTTTGCGTTTGCAGTTGCAGTTGCTTTTGCAGTTGCTTGTTTTTCGTCGTCATCCTGAGCGGAGCGAAGGACCCCCGTATTGTCGCGGCACTACCGCAAGTCTGGCAGCACCGGTCCCCAGCACCAAAGAGCATTTCTCGATATGGTATAGACCGACGTTCGGCCGCTTTTCGGAGGGAGCAGGGGCCTTCAGGCCCCTGAATTAGGCTCTAAAACAAGCGGGCTTCAGCCCCGGACTGGACTACGCCGAAACCTAATTTGCTCTAAGTTGAATTAGTAGGAGCAGTCCCCCATCACTCCACGACCGGATACCCCTCATACACCCGATCAAAAACCGCGTCCCACGAGCAAGTCAGTGCATGCCCCCTCGCCGCTTCCCGCATGGCCGCAAAACTCTGCGGGTCGCCCAGCACCTCGGCAATCGAACCGGCAAACATCTCGTCCGTAACAATACGGCCAGTCTCACCGTCGCGCACAATCGTCGCCGGGCCCCCATCCGGCGTCACAATCGCAGGCACGCCGCTGGCCAGCGCTTCCAACACCACATTGCCGAACGTGTCCGTGTGCGAGGGGAACACCAGCAGGTCCATGTTCGCGTACGCCTCGGCCAGAGCGTCGCCGCGCAGCACGCCGGCAAACGTCGCCAGCGCACACAACCCATTCCTCAGCGCCGCCTCCTCCGCCCCACGGCCCACGATCAGCCACTCGACGGCAACGCCCCGCGCACGCAGTTCCGCATCGATCTTCGGCAACAGCGCAACGTTCTTCTCCACCGACAAACGGCCCACAAAGCCGAGCACAGAGCGTCCGTCGTCCGATGCGCGCGTGCGCCGAGAGGGCGTAAAGACGTCCGTCTCCACCCCGCGCTGCATCAGGTGGCAAGGCCGCCCGGTCTTGCGTCCCAGCAGCGCGCACAGCACAGCATTGGGCGCTTACAGCAC